>CAZHFQ010000016.1:0-17635 GCA_964531915.1 uncultured Saccharimonas sp. (SeqCode)
GCCTATAAAGCGGTCATCTTCGATACACAGAATTGTTTTTATTGCCATTACATCTAACTCCTATACATAGAGTGATTTTTTATCCACCCATTCCCTTCGCTAATTAGACCTTCGTTACTATTATCCCCCGCCTTGAGTTTATCTGCAACTGTAGCATAAATTGGAAGTGAGACTGTAAAAGTTGAGCCATGACCATCCTCGCTGCGAACACTAATCTTGCCGCCGTGTGATTCAACGATTGCCTTACTTATATATAACCCAATGCCTGATCCAGCGACGGTTTCACGGGATCTGTGTGATCGATAGAACTTTTGAAACAATTGGCTAACAACGCTTTCAGGCATACCTATGCCGTGATCGATAATCGAAATATCGACAAAATCTCCGTTGACTTTGGCTGTCACATTAACTAGTCCACCTTCGTTGCTGTACTTAATAGCATTGTCTATGAGATTTCCGAAAACCTCACCCATACTAGCCCGATCAGCTGCAATTGTTGGTAAATCTGACGGTAGATTAATTGTTAGTAATCTGTTTTGCGCACCCGCTCTAAGCTTCATGTCGTCACTTATTGTGTCATAAATATCTGCGACAGAAGCTTCAGATAAGTTCATTTTTAAATGGCGACGATCATAACGTGAGGTGTTAAGAATATTGTCAATATATCCGGATAATCGGTTTGACGATACAACTAATCGATGGAATAGTTCAGATTGATCATCTTTTAAAACTTCTGAAAGTTCATCTTCTAATACATCCAAATAACCCCTAATAACAGTAATTGGTCCACGAAGTTCGTGGGCGGCAAATGATATAAAATCCAAATTTTCTTCATCTATAACATATGAGCTAGTTCTATTAATAAGTGTTAAGACTGTTTCAATTTCTGCACCTCTCTGGTATGAGGCAATTACGTCAAAAAAACGTCTATTTTCTTCATTTGGCAAGCGGTCAGGAACCCTAAGCCAAATATGCTCGTCACGTACCGAATTTTCTTCACAAGAATCCAGCCATGAATTTAACGTGTCATTGCCGTTGAATATTAAATCAATCGTTTTCTCGTTATCATTAGTAGTTGTTACGGGCGATGATTTGTTCGAATATATTACTTTTCTTTGTTTATTCAGGGCAATAAAGCCGCACGGAGTTGTATCAAGAACGGTGGTTATTAAGGAAAACATTGCGTCAGTTGTTTTTTTAGTTTCATTAGTATTTTCCCGATCCATGTTTGCGGACAACCCATAGATTGTTTGCAAAGCGTCGCACAGTCCAGTCTTTTCGTTTTTGGATGTGTTAGGATTTGGGGCTGTTAAGGCTGATTTTTCACCCGAGATATTTACAATTGCTGCCATCAAATCCTTGGTCGGACGAGTTGATGCAATAAAAACCAACAAATTTATTGTTAGCTGAACTATAAAAAACCCAACAACAATCCCCCATAGTTTATAAGAATCAATCATTAGTATGTCGGCAAATATCAAAGTGATTCCAACCAAAATAGAGATAATGATTTGTAATAGAATAATCAATACTACTTTTCGTTTAAAAAATTCAGGCCAAAATTGATTAGCTAGTTTAGTTGATTTTTTTACTTCCATGTAACGTCTCCTCCGTCGTTCGGCACTGCTGAAATCCAGGTTTGTCCGCGGATCAGTGGAACATCTTTACCCTTAACGTCCGTAAAAGTAATTTGATGTAATTTATCTTTTTTGTGCCATATGGCCTTTATGGCAATGCCGTTTTGAAAAATAACGGCTTTACCACTCCCAATTGTAGTAATACTTTGTCTATAGCCATCTTCTAGAACAGTCTTTTCGTTGACGCGCATAGCAATAACTACACTGGGGGAAATCTGTCCATATTCTCTGTCTAAATGTGGTTCACCTGCCTGGGATCTGTTATACGTGTTAGTTTTGGGATTATAGATATATGAGTTGTTAAAAAGAGTACTACTAATAGTAATATTAATTATTTTTGCAGTTGGGGTTTTTTCTGGTTTGCCATCTACTCTATTAAACCCTGTAAAAATTGAGGTTTTATAGCCTTTGGATTTATTTAAAGCGTCAAGATTTTTAAAATTTGTATAAACATTATGAGGCGCATAGCGATCAGTTGCTCTCCAGTAACTGCCAGCGTTAAAAAATTGATCAAGATCACGATAACTGCCATTTCTAATTTCTTTTAGGGATGCAGCGCTTCCGCCAACGTGTCCTATACTAGCGTCAAAGGCTGCTAGCCAATCAATATCATAAAATCTAAGGCTTCGGACAGGCCCAATTATTGTTGGTTTTTCTTGTTGATATAACACCAAAAACCTTGTAATACCACCTTCAGCAATTGCCTCAAACACTACACCACTTTTTTTCAAACCCGACTGCGGCCGAGCATCCGGACTATTTTCAATCATTATTCCCGTTACGGGTATTTTTGTTGCAGCTTCGTTTGTGACAGTTTTCCCTGTTAAGGGCGAATAATATATAACTTTTGGTTTTGGCTCTATTTTTTTAACAACCACCTCAGGGGTAGCGGGTCTTGAAAGGACAAAAAAAGTTATAACCCCAGATAAAAGTAAAATTGCCAGACTACCGCTAATCCAGGCGGTTTTTGGATGTTTATTAGCCCACAATCGCAACTTTATCCAAAATTGTTTTATTCTAACAAATTTCATAACTTAAGCGTTATTATAGCAGATTATAGTGGTAATAAGGAATATTAAGGCAATTAATTTTTATTCGGAGCGCTATCAATTGCCATTTGTAGGCGACTGTTAACCTTGTCTTTACCGAGTATTGAAAGTGTGTCGTTTAGAGCCGGACTGAACGGTGCCCAAGATACAGTAAAACGAATTGTGCTAAATAATACATTTGGCCTTTTGCCAGTTGTATTAAGAAGTGTATTTAGTGTATCTTGAAGTGATTTGGAGTCAAATTCACTTTTTGAAAATGCGATTTGAGTAGTTTTTATTAAAGAGATTATCTCATTAACTTTTAGTTTGCTGAGTTGCTTGTCATCGCTAATCATTTTCCAATTTGGAGTTGGTTCATCAAAAAAGTATGATGTCAAAAGCGGCAAATCAGATAGAGTTTTAAGCCTATCTTGGACAAGGGACAAGATTTGTTTTTGCTCTTTTTCACTAGCTTTTTGAGCCGAATCTGGCCAATAATCAACAACTCTTTTATATAATTCATCGAGTGAAAGCCTACGAATCCATTGACCATTCAACCACAGAAGGCGTTTTTCATCGAATCTGGCTGGGCTTTTTTGAACTCTTTCCAGTGAGAATTTTTCAATTAATTCACTAACCGAGAAAACTTCTTGTTCGGTACCATCGTTCCATCCGAGGGTTGCAAGAAAATTAACTATTGCTTCTGGCAGGTAACCTTCTTTTTTATATTCCAAAATATCTTTTGCCCCGTCTCGTTTTCCAAGTTTTTTTTGTCCATCGATTGCCATTACATACGGCAAAGTTGCAAGTTTTGGCCTATTAATCTTAAGAGCTTCATATAGATTGAGGAATTTTGGAGTTGAGCTAATAAATTCTTGGCTGCGCAGCACATGGGTAATCCCCATCATCATATCATCGATAATGTGACAAAAATTATAAGTTGGATAACCATCTGATTTAATTAGAATAAAATCATCAATAGCTTCTTTACCTGTTTTTAACTCGCCCATTACAACGTCTTCCCAATTATATTCTTTTGGGTCAGATTTAAAACGTAAAGGCATACTTTCATCCCATTGAAGTTTTTGGTTTTTATTCAAATCGGGACGGTGGTCTCTATATAAAAATGGCTTTTTGTTCGATTTTGCTTCTTTACGAAACTTTTCAAGCTGCTGTTTTGAATATGGATCGGCATAGGCGCGTCCGATTGTTATTAGTTGGTTTGCAACTTTTTTATAAATATCTAAACGTTCTGATTGAAGATATGGGGCACTTGGTCCACCTATATCGACACCTTCCTGCCAATTAATGCCTAACCATTTTAGGCTTTTTTCAATCTGTTTTATACTACCAGTCACCTCGCGAGACTTATCGGTATCCTCAATCCGTAAAATAAATGCGCCGTTATTTTTTTGGGCAATTAGCCATGCGAATAATGCCGTTCTAACAGCGCCGACATGTAAAACACCAGTTGGACTAGGGGCGAAACGAGTTCGAATTGGTAGTTGGTGTATGGTAGTTGGTGTATGGTCTTTGCTCATTGTACATACCATTATAACAGAGAAAAAATACTAATTACCATCTACCACCTACCACCTACCATTTACTACTTACTATCTATAGGCTAGTTGCAATGTGTCGAATTTGTTCGCCTGACAATTTTGCATCACCTGAAATAGCATATAAAATACCGCCATTAACCCAGGCGGCCTTGGTATTATTATCGTAAGTATATATAGTCAAACCGCCTTCTTTTGACTCAGATGTTTCGTTGTTTGAATCTTTATCAACCTGTAATTTAACCGCGCTAGAATCCCACGAGCTTTTTGATTGTTTAATAACAAACCTACTGTCTCCTGTGTTTGCACGAAAATTAATAACAACTTCTCCATTTGAATATGAGACTGGCCCGTCAAGTCTATAGCCGTCCGGTTGATACTGCGGGTAGGTAGCGCTTATTCCGGCTCGTGCACTGGCAATTTGGACAGAAATACTTGGCATATTAAGATAGATAAAATATCCAGCAACTAATAAAATCACTATACCTATACTAAAAATGTTAAAGTATTTATTCCTAAAATTCAACAAACCCTTTTTTGATTTAGTTTTTTGGCTTGTTTTATTTAAAGCCTTATTTATCACCTCTTCTTTTATAGCTTTGGCTGATTTTTCAACTGGTTTTTTTGCCTGCAAGGTTTTTGAGGATGAACGTTTTTTTTCTGTCTTTGCGGCAAGTGGATGTTTGATTGGTTTTATGTCCATCTTAGCGCCCGAAGAGTTTGATTTTTGCGTTGAAACGGTCGATTTTGGGGCAAAATGTGAAATACTTTTACTTCGTGCAATATCAACATTCCGACCGAGAGAGTGTCTTGATGATTTTATATCGTTAAAAGTTTTTTGAGCTGCTCTTGAATATAATTTTTGCGTTTTTTGAGATAAAGAGTGAACAGCCTTTACACCACCACTATTTTTACTTGTCGTGCTTTTTGGTCGAAGTTTTTGATTATCTAGTGGCAAGCCAGTTTCTTTATCATAATTTTGACCATTTATAGTAACAATTTTATCGTTTTTCACCACGTTAGAAACCTCTCTCTATTAAGCAGACATTTAATATCAATAATTTTATATTTTCAACATAGTTTCTAACGTGGTTCATTATTTCTCACAAATTCTTATCATGTATAAATCATGTATAAATTTATTCTTTTTCTTCATAGTTAATATCAATATCTTAGGTTTATTTTACAAAATATACAAGGTTTTGGGTAAAAAATGTATACAACTTGGTATAATATATAGTTATAGCATGCATAACAAAACAATCCATAAAAAATCTCCTTTAAAATATATAATAATATATTCCATCATGACAGTTGCTGTTATGACAATAGTTGCAACGATAACTTTTACTATGTTGGGGTTTAGATTTGATACTAATAATGGGAATATCGAGCGATATGCATTTATGCAGTTTAGCTCTTCCCCGTCTGGGGCAACAATTTCAATCGATGGTAATGTTATAAATTCAAGAACTCCTAGTAAAAGTTCAGTTCACGCTGGAAAGCATGAAATAGTAATGTGGAGGGATGGCTACGAAACATGGCGAAAATCAGTTGATGTAAAGCCAGGTATGCTTACGTGGCTAAATTACAGCTTATTAGTTCCAAAAAAGTTGCCAGTTATACCTGTTGCAACCTATAAAACGCTGTTCTCTACGCTTGCCTCCTCCAAGGGGAATTATATGCTGGTTCAAGAACAGTCGAATGTCCCTTCTTTTAATTTGGTTGACTTAAGTTCAGATAAAATAAAATCAACAAAAATTTCAATCCCGTCCAATATATATACTAAACCAATCTCTACAAGTGAAAAAAACGAATTTCAGATTGATAAGTGGGACAATAGCGAGAAATATGTCCTAGTTAGTCATATTTATGGTGACAAAACGGAGTGGCTAGTCTTAGATACGCAAAACGTTTCACAGACAAAAAATGCAACTAAACTGTTTGATTTGGATATAAATAATGTTGTTTTTGCAGGCAATAATGGGAATCTGCTGTATGTTTTAAATTCTGGTGATATTAGAAAACTTGATTTATCCGCTGGTACGATTTCAAAACCGCTAGTTAATAATGTAATTGAGTATAACTACTACAACGATTCAAAAGTAATAACTTATGTCGGTGATGGTAAGCCTGGCTCAAATGAAAAGTCGGTTGGTATATATCGCGACGGTGATAACAAGCCTTCAATTATTCGGACTGTAAAAAACAACCTAAATCTACCGCTACGCATAGCAACGACTAATTATTTTAATGAAAATTACGTTGCTATATCGTGGGGGGAGAAGGTTGATATATTAAGCGGAAGCTACCCGAATACGACCAGTGATATTACTAATAGCATGAAGCAAATTGCATCATTTAATTCCAAAAATAAGGTTGACATGTTATCGTTTAGCCCAACTGGGAAATATGTGTTCACTCAATCAGGCTCAAATTTTTCCAGTTATGATTTGGAGTATCAAAAACTGGCCTCGTCAACTATTGGGGGGTCTGGATATGCATTGCCGATTAAGTGGCTTGACGATAACTATATCTGGTCAAATCGTGACGGCAAGTTAAATATTCGCGAGTTTGATGGGGCAAATGTCCATACAATTAACTCTGCTTTGGCTAATCAAGACGCAACTTTAACCAATAATGGACGATATCTTTACAGCATTAATAAGTCGGTAAATGGTTTCCAATTGCAGCGCGTGCGCATGATGTTGCCTTAATATTGTTTATCTAGCGCCAAATAATCGTTCAATAAATGTCGGTGAATTACCAGGTATTGATGTTGTAGTTGATTTGTTTGGGGATGTTGGTGGTTTGGTCGATTTATTGGGATCTGGGCTGGTTTGCTCGGCGGTAACTAAAAGCCTATTTAAGGACGTTCCGATTGGCGTACAGGTTATTAAAGTTAATATGGATTTGTTAGTTTTATAAACTAAACTACTTACATTGTTAGGCTTTACTATGCTTTTTTTTGTAACGATATATGTGTATCTTGTTGACTTGTAATTTAGATATATAGTATCGTCAACATTTAATTTATCTAATTGTGCAAAAATAAATTTATAATCGCCTGAATCTAACAGGTCGTTACTGCTATGACCGGATATAACAGTATTGCCAATTTGCCCCGGATGGCTGCTAGCTCCTGGTATTGCAAAGTGAGCAACACCTTTGCTCATAGCTGTCATTTGTGATGTATAATCATTGCCGATATCATATATTACTGGCACGTTAACATTTATTTTTGGAATAATAAGTAAAGGTTTTGGTCCAACCTTAAGTTCGGAATTTGGATTAATCACAATATTTTGCGGGTCAATATTTCCTGGGCTGACGTATGCCATAACATTTGAGATTATTAATCTGTTATATTGCAAAAATACAAAAATTAGGACTACAATTAATCCGGATATAATTGGTATAAAATGTCGACTTTTTCTAATTTTTATGGCCGACTTATGGACTTTTCCAATTAATTCTTGGCGCATATCAAAAATTGCCTCATCGGGTGAAAAGATTTTTTTAGTTTCGTTTGAAGCAGTGTTTTTGTTTGTAAAATGTTGCTGTCCGTCTTTTTTATTTGAGTCAATTTCTGAGTTTTCGGCGGGTTCAATTGATTGTCGTTTTTTGTCTAGATGGTTGTAATAACCTTCGTAATATTTCTGATAATAATTTTGCCAGGCAGTGTGATAATGCTTCCAGTCATTGGTCTGGATACTAGGGGTTTTTGAATGTGTTTTATGATATGGGTTAATGTCTTCTAAAGGAGTGGCTTCCTTAGAATTGGTATCATCGCTTTTTGGGTCTGTGGCTTGATTATTGTATAAATTGTCGATTTGAGAGCGAATTAATTGCGTAGCTGCATCTCTAGATTTTTGGTCAGGCTGTTTGTTCGAAGAATTAGCTATCAGCCCCTGTTTAGACAGCGACACCCCACTTTGACTGCTACTTGATTCTTCTGGTTTCATCTGTAAATCTATTGTACAATAAATTAGTGACAACTACTATCTGGGCGAGTTGCGGTTCGCCGTACGGCGAATGGTAGACGAAAATGCTTTGCAGTTTAAAAACTAGTATATTGTTGGGCGAGTGGCGGAATTGGTAGACGCGCTAGACTCAAAATCTAGTTCTCATTAGAGAGTGGGGGTTCAAGTCCCCCCTTGCCCACCAATATACTAATTTTTCGCTAACAAAAAAGGACGGACCTTTTTGACACCTTAGGTTGATGATTTTTGGACAACAGTCAACGGTAAATAAAAGGTCCGTCCTTTTTTGACTTTTTTGACTTTTTATCTTTTGTAAGGGATGGTTTTAGTTTTTTGATAATAAACTGGCAGTGGTGCTTTCAAGAGGTTTTGTAGGGCCCCACAGCCAATAAATCGCTGCTTTGGTGGCTGTTTCCCCTCGCCAGATTTTCATGGGTTCGGTAAATGGAGTACTGGTTACTTCTCCGCCACCGGCAACTAACATCGTATTTTGATGTAAAACGGCGACTGTAATCGGGTAAGTTATGGTGAATTTGTGCACTGCTTCGATCAGATTTGTTAACTGCATACTGAAAGTTAGAACCTTCGGATAATAGACCGTTCTGAATAATTTTTGGAGTTGAGATAGTGAAGCGATTAATAATGTATCAGGACGGTCAATCAGTTCGGAACTTGTATTTATTAGTAAATCAACAGCATCGCGGGTAATTGTTAAGCGGCCAATGTAGTTTTTTACGAAACTTTCGTACAGGATGGCGGTTTCGCTGTTATTGCCGGCATCACCGATTAATAATATTCCCGTAGCCCAATCTCCCAATGCTTCCATTTCGCTTATGGCGCCCTTGGCTAATCCACCAGATGGATTAGATGCTCCAAAAACAACATCGTTCATTGTTGGTGGAATTGATTTTTTCAGGATATCTGGTAAAAGGACGCGTGCCTCACCCGCTCCTGTTTTTAAGGATGTTTCATAGTTTTCCGCAACGCTAATAAACCCAAGTTTATTGCCACCTATAATGCCTAGACGCCCTTTTTGTGATTTCTGTTCGGGTTTTGACCATTCGATGTCTGGGTAAAGTGGTTTTTCAGCAGTTTGTTTATGCCAGTATGGGTGGCTAGTAGTCATATTATAATTTCTTTACGACCTTTGTGTCGTGAGATATCATGATGTCATTTTTGTCTAGTTCGATGTAAGCGTTAATCTTTTTACCACTTACTACCTGAGGAAACCAGAGAGTATCAGAAGGCCACATCATATCGTAAGGCAGTTTGTCTTTAGCGAACCATTTGGGTGACATCTCTTCTGACTCTGTTGGAGTACCGGTCCATTTTGTAGCCGTAAAAACGTGGACGTGCATAACAGCCGGTTCACCCTTGAAGTATTCATCAAAAGTAAGTTCGGCAACTTTTTCAAATTCAGTAGGAGTTACTCTAATTTCCTCTTTTGATTCGCGTACCAGTGTTTGTTCGATAGATTCGCCAGTCTTAGGTTTACCACCAACGCCGTTAAAACGACCAGCACCAAAACCACGCTTTTTCATAGCCAGTAGTACTTTGTCATTTTTTATTAAATATAATAAGGTCGCAGTAATTTCTTTTTTCATGATGTCATAATTATAATTCAAAAGATGTAATTATCCCAGAAAAGCAGTAGCGCCCCGGTCGCCCAGGGAGCTACTGCATAGAGCTCAAGCACTTGGGTGTTCCGAGGCGCGGATGACTTGTAGATCAGACGATCGAGGGTGAAGGGCACAAGGACCAGTCGGCGTCGTCGACATGAATCATCTTGGCTCCCGGGGGGAGAACGCGGTATGCGGGAACCATGGGGACTTCTACGAGCTCGCCGTTGACGACCTTGTTCCAGTTTCCTTGGATCTCGGCGTCGACGCCGACAATGGCGTACTCGCCGATGACGGCTCCGCCTACGATGGTGCCGACGGTTGCGCCCCTCTTAATCCAGGCTCCTCGCATGAGGTGGACACCGTCTCCGATTGCCGCCCCTTCTTCGACGATTGCGCCTTCATCGAAGACACAGCCGACGCCGATAGTGGTGCGCTTACTGTCACCGATCTTGACTTTGGCGTCGACGATGGTGTCTTGACCGACGATGACGTTATCACCTATGGTGACGCGGCCGCCGAGGAAAACACCATTCATGATATCGCTATCGTAGCCGATGCGGACGTCTTCCATCCGCGTGACGTCGTCACCGATGGTATAGCACTCGTCGTCGAACTCGATGTACGCGGGTAGCGCGACTCCTTCCGGTAGACTTTGCCAGTCGACGGTTGTGTGGGCTTGCGGTTGATTTCCCACAATGACTCCCCCTGTCGTTTTGATTTACAAGTACAAAAAGAATAATAGCAAATAATTCCAAAACTTGTCAATCATAAGTTTTATTACGTAAAACAAACAGAATAAAGATTTTAAATTTCAATACTAATTGGGCAGTGATCGGATCCCGTTGCATCTGGATGTATTTGTGGGTTCGAAACTGTTTTTGCAAGTGATTTGCTGACCATCCAGTAATCGATACGCCAACCGATATTGCGCGTCCTAGCGTTGGCCCAGTGCGTCCACCAAGTGTATGCGTCGGTTTTGTCGGGATATTTTTGCCTGTAAACATCAACAAACCCAGCTTTTTCAAAAGAACCAAAACCCTCTCGTTCTTCGTTAGTAAAACCATGCTTACCAACGTTTTGTTTGGAATTAGCTAAATCGATTTCATTATGTGCAACGTTTAAATCGCCACAAAATAATACCGGTTTTGATTTTTCTAGTGATTGAACGTGTTCTAAAAAGGCAGGGTCCCATTTTTTATGACGTAGCCCCAGTCGCGATAAATCTCCTTTTGAGTTAGGTGTATAGACAGAGACAACCCAAAAATTTTCAAATTCTGCTGAAATTACCCTACCCTCGGTGTTTGGATCGCCATACTGGTCGTTTAATTCGTACTTTTGCGCAATTTTATCAGTAAATCCATTAATAACACTAAGAGGTTTAATTTTCGTAAATATAGCCGTACCACTATATCCTGGTCGTTCGGCGCTGTTCCAGTACTCTTGATATTCGGATAAATCAATTACAGCCTGTCCTTCTTTGGCTTTGGTCTCCTGTAAACACAGGATATCGGGCTGGTGCTCGTCTATGAACTTTTGAAGTGCCCCTTTATTGATAACTGCGCGAATTCCGTTTACATTCCAAGAATATAGTTTCATTACTTTAATTATAGTACAATAGTCTGCGTTTGGCTCGTATCCTCAGGAATAATTCAGGGTCCAACCCTGAATTATCTATTGGTTAGAATAAAACACTTTATCGCAGTCGAATTAGACTAGTTCGACGCTATCTGGTTCAATATAAAAACATAAACGGGTGTGCTGGCAGGCAGCCAAGCACCATGTGCTAACGAAATCACACATAGAGTGGCTGTTTGTGTGAACTTGGTGGTGGCGGACGGTAGAGTAACTACCCTTTTCTAGGAGTTTGTTATAGCACGTTCGATGTCGCGTTCTTGATCGCGGCGTTTCATGGTTTCACGTTTGTCATAATTCTTTTTACCTTTACCAAGTGCGATAACTAATTTTATATAACGACCACCGGTCAAAAGTTTTATAGGTACAACAGTCATTCCAGTATGTTTTCTGTCTGATAGTTTGTTGATTTGTTTGCGACTTGCCAAAAGTTTTCGTGGTGATGTATCGATACTACGCACTGTCGTTTTATTTTTTTCGTTAATTTTCAGACTGAAACTAGCATTGTTTAACCATAGTTCGTCGTCACGAATACTAACAAAGGAGCCTTTTAATTGGATGTGTCCGTCGCGAGCGGCACGCGTCTCGATTCCGGTCAACACAATACCTACAACCAACTCATCATCTAAAAAGTAATCAAAAGAAGCCCGTCGATTTACGATGGATTTATGTTTGGTCTTAGGTTTCTTCTTTCGTGCCTTCATATGGTTATTGTAACAGATTATGATTGCGTTACAGTTTGCTATATTTTTTGTTTAAATATGCCATAGTTAAAAATTGTGCAATAAACTTATGCAAAGGCATAATCTTTGAGATTTCTTTAATTACCCAATAATCCCTATAGGTTCCTTTTATTATGCCTTCCTTTTTTGTTTTTCTAGTGTTGATCACATTTTTTAAATAGATAGTTCGAAAAGTACATTTTTTGTCTAATAAAGATTTATTCATCAGTACTTCAAGTCCATAGCCGACGTCTGGTCTTGACCAAATAATGGGGTCTAAAAGTAGGCTTTTAAGAATTACCCTCTCGCCGCTTAACCAATCCATCTTCAAAAATCTCATAACTTTAAACGAATTCCCACGAAGGCTGATTGTCCAATCTACTTTATTACTTAAAACTGGTTCAACTAGATCTTTTATAGATTTTTGGTTCAATCCAACTAAATCCGCGTCAAGTAACATAATAAGGTCATTTTTTGAGGTTTCGACCCCCTTTTTAACAGATAAGGTTTTACCGATGTTTTTCTTGTTTTCATTCAACTTTACATTTTTGAATTTTCTTACAATTCCAGACGTGTTGTCTGTCGAGCCGTCGTTTACAACGATAACCTCGTCAATTAAGGGACTATTTTCGACAACTTTTAATACACCGGCAATCCTTGGAGCTTCATTGTATGCTGCAATAACGACGCTAATTCTATTTTTCATTACTCTCATTATATATCAGACACGTGTCAAATTTTGCATGATATAATCGTGATATATGAAAATATTAATTTCATCCGATTTATACTGGCCAACAGTTAATGGCGTGTCTACGGCCGCACGTACCTTAGCGCAGGGTTTAGCGAGTCGAGGGCACGAAGTTTTAGTAATTGCGCCCAGCCAAACCGGTAAAAAATATAAAGAAATTGACGGTAATTACAACGTGGCACGAACTGCCTCAACTATTTTCCCGTTTTATCAAAACTTCAGAATATGCCTGTATCCATATCGTGAAGTCAAAAAGATTATCAAAGACTTTAATCCGGACGTTGTCCATATGATGGGTTTTTTGATGATTAGCCAAGCTGTTATGAAATATGCACAGAAATACGATATTCCAACTGTCAGTACGAATCATGCTATGCCAGAGAATCTGATGGATAATCTAAAAAGATTGGCGCCGTTGTCTAGGCCGATAAATTATGTTATGAAAGAGTACATCGTTCGCTTTCATAAAAAAACTGACTATTTTACTATGCCGACACAATCCGCGCTTGATATTTTTAAACTTTCAACCAGGAAACTAAAAATACCAGTCGAAGCCGTCTCAAACGGGATTGATCTAAGTAAGTTTAGTCCTACCAAGCCACCAAAGGAAGTTATTAAAAAATTCAAAATACCAATCAATAAACCGATAGTGTCATATGTTGGACGTGTCGATGCTGAAAAGCATATATCCGTGTTGATTAATGCGTTTACTCGCGTTGTTAAGAAACACGATGCACATATGATAATTGTTGGAAAAGGGACAGAAACGGCTAACCTTCAAGACCAAGCCAGGGCTTTGGGGGTTTTTGATAAAATCACGTTTACTGGTTGCGTTACAGATCAAGAAATCGCTGACTTACATAAGGTCGGGACAGTTTTCTGCATGGCTTCACCAGTTGAACTGCAGAGCATAGCCATGCTAGAGGCGATGGCTAGCGGTAAGCCAGTTGTTGCGGTTGATGCTGGTCCGTTGAAAGAATTATGCCAAAATGGACGAAACGGTATATTATGCGAAACGGATAACGATAGACAAATTGCCGATGCAATAATAAAAATTATTTCTAATCCTAAATTGGCAAAATCTTTGGGTGAAGAAAGTATCAAGATTGCGGCTAGCCATGATTTACAAAAAACCTTAGAGCGATACGAACAAATTTACAAAAAAGTTGTTAATCGGTAAATTTTTTGACCAGCTTGACTATTTCATCTGGTGTTTCATAATGCGTTAAATGTCCGGTTTTTTTGATAATCTCCAGTTTAGCGTTTGGAAATAATTTAACTAATTCCTTTTGTTTTTTTAATGGTGTAACGGTGTCGAGTTCACCAGCAACCAGTAATGTCGGAACGTTAATGTCAGTCGCAATATCGCGAACATTTTCATGGATTGATACACTAAAAGCTTCGTTGGCAATCCTTCGACTTGCGAATGTACTGAAATGTTGCAAGTGTTGGGCATGAATAAAAGCACGAATTTTTTTATCACGGGTTTTTGTAAGCGTAATACTCATTGCCATGACACTAAATTTTGAAGCAAGTAATTTTGTTCCAGCTGATTTTGATAAAATTCGACTAAGCCAATAATAAAAAACGGCGACCTGAGTTAAGATTGCCTTTGTGCCCTCTAGGGCTGAAACACCAATAGGGTTAATCATAATAAGTTTTGAAATTGTATTTGGGTACTTTTTTGCGAAGTAACCAACAATAATACTTCCGAAAGAGTGTCCTAATAAAATCGGAGGTTCTTTTAAATGCAAATCGTGCATGAATCCCGCTAGCCAACTTACATAGTTTTTTATATTGTGTTCACCTACGAATTCTTTGGATTCACCGAATCCAGGCAAGTCCGGTATTATGACACGATAATTATTCATCTTCTTTGCAATTAAATCCAGGCCGTGATGTGTGCCACGAAGCCCGTGAATCATTACAATAACAGGTAATTTTGAGTCGTCATTGTAAACCCAATAATCAGTGTCGTCTGTTTTTAGATGTTTAGCCATATTGAATATTATAACCTAGTGCATACTTCTACCCTATCAAAACAGTAAGTGACGCTAATTTTTGAATAGCAAAGTACTGTATATTGGGAGTTAATCTTTCTTTGGATATAGTTGCTTATGGTATAATTAACCCATAAATTATGTGAGTTGATTGCGTGAAACATTTTAGAAATCCCGTTGGTAAAAAAATAAATTTTAACATAAAGCCAGGGTTTGCCTTGCCTACGGTTTTGATTGCTTCTATCGTAATGCTTACGGTGCTATTGGTGGCGGTTTCTTCGATGGCTGCGATTCAAGTTTCCATGATGGCGCAAAATTACAATCAACTGGCGCACAATGCAGCCGATGCGGGGATTGCATATGCAAAATCATGTTTGGCTATAAACGGTGGGGTTCCTAAGTGGTCTGATTCAAAACCACTTACACCGAGTGCTGACTGCGCTGGTAATCAATTAGCTGGGTTTACGTGTTTAGGCAATTCAGTTGATGCACGTTGTTCAGTAGTAGTTAATGACAACAATACAATAAAAGTATTAGTTGTAGGCGGTGGAGGTGGTGGTAACGGTGGTGTGTCTGGTGTTAACTATGGT
Source organism: uncultured Saccharimonas sp. (SeqCode) (assembly GCA_964531915.1). Classification (GTDB taxonomy): domain Bacteria; phylum Patescibacteriota; class Saccharimonadia; order Saccharimonadales; family Saccharimonadaceae; genus UBA1547. Next base: position 15,525 of record CAZHFQ010000016.1, read on the forward strand.
GATGGTGGAGCTGGCGGAACTGTTGTCTATCAATCTAATTATCCAATAAGTCTTGGAAGTAAAACCGTAACAGTTGGCAGCGGCGGGACTGGACTAATAACTGGAGTCGGAGGAATCGGTGGTGATTCAGTGTTCGATACTATTACTGCGGCTGGTGGTTCGGGAAATGTGAATACATCTAGAACGGGTGGCTCTAACGCTATACATACAGGTGGGACAGCAGTCTTTGGCTATAACGGCGGCGCTGGAGCAGGTGCAGGCACAGATGCTTCTGGCTCTACAGCCGGTGTTGGCTTTCAGAGTGATATCAGTGGAGCCAATACGTATTATGGTGGTGGTGGTGGTGCAGTCGCATATGCGTCCGGAAGTTACATAGGACAAGCCGGTGGTCAAGGTGGTGGCGGTGCTGGCAGTACGGGGTCTGGTGTTAACGGTGCTACAAATACTGGTGGTGGCGGGGGCGGGACAAATGCATCCAATGCGGGTGGTAATGGGGGTACTGGTAAAGTTATTGTTTCCTTTCCTACTGAGTCTTTGACGGCGACCCCAACAAATGGTAGTTGCGCAACTGTGGATACGAATACGGTTTGTAATTTTAATTCTAGTGGAAGTTTGAATATAACTTCCCTTGCGAGTAGTGATACTGCATCACCTGTTGTATCAACATTTTCAGTCGGACTTCCCTCAATGGTTAATGGTCAAGCCAGCGAAATAAAATCAATTGGTTCGACCAATTTATTAAGTACATCAACAGGCAGTGTCTGGCGCAAATATAACCAGTCAAGCCATTATTCTCCAAAACTAGCGGCTGCGCACATTTATGCTTGGGGTGGCGGTGGAGCCGGTGGGACACCAGGAGGATGGACGTATGGAGCTGCTGGCGGTGCTGGCGGAGCGGCCAGTGGTATTTTGACTGCTCCCTCAGGAGAATACAAAATAATTGTCGGTAGCGGTGGCAGTGTGAATGCATATAACGGAGGATCTATTACGTGTGCAAATGGTGGCGGAGGCTGTGCAGCAACTTATTATGCTGGTGATAACAGATATGGCAGCGGTGGTGGTGGTTACTCTGGTATATTTAATTCTTCTTCGCCCTCACAAAATAGTGCTGTTTTGATTGCTGGTGGCGGCGGTAGTGGTGGCAGTGGATATTCTGGAACTGGAACCGGTAATGTCGGTGGGGCCGGTGGCGGTTCTGTCGGCGAAGATGGATCATCGCCCTATGGCGGCAATACTGGCTATAGAGGTAGGGGCGGTTCACAGACAACTGCTGGCGTAGATGCTACTACGACTTCAGCTGGTGTAGATGGTAGACAAGGGGTTTTACAAGGCGGTAGGCCCAGAACCAATAGTTATGGCGGTGCCGGAGGTGGTGGTTATTGGGGTGGTTCAGCTGGTGGCTATCTGACGTCTACTCTTATGGGCGGCGGCGGTGGAGGTTCATCGTATTATGATCCGTCATTTATAACTTCTCCGCTGCTTTCTGCTGGTATTGGTACAACACCAGGTGATGCTAGTAACTCGCTGCGGGGTACTGGCGGTAATGCTGGTGATGCATCTAGTCCAGGTAGTTCAGGTATTGTTGTTATATCCTACCCTACCGATTCGTTGATTGCGACTGGCGGTAAGGAAACTGAAAAAGGCGGTTACACTTATCATACATTTACAAGTAACGATACTTTTATTGTCGGTCCAGTTGTTAGGGCATTGGTTGTGGCTGGTGGCGGTCAAGGAGGTCGTAGTGGAGGGGGTGGTGCTGGTGGAGTATTGCATAACTCTTCCCTAATTTTGGCTCAAAACTCTACATACACAGTGACAGTCGGAAATGGCGGTAACACTTATGCAAACGAACAAGGGGCTAATGGAAGTAACTCATCGTTTGCGACTTTAACCGCAATTGGCGGCGGCGGCGGTGCTGGGCGAGATGCTGGCGGAGCTGGCTTTAGTGGTGGTTCTGGCGGCGGCGGCGGCGGTTCTTTTGCAGGATCTCCTAGATTATCCCCGGGTAGTGGCACAAGTGGCCAGGGATATGCTGGCGGCGGCGGGGCTGGAGATTATGGTTGTGCCTCTGCTGGCGGCGGCGGCGGCGGCTCAACCGCAGTGGGAGGTGG
>CAZHFQ010000017.1:0-16913 GCA_964531915.1 uncultured Saccharimonas sp. (SeqCode)
CTTGCGATGAGGGAATTTTCTTGGTTGCGGGGGCAGGATTTGAACCTGCGACCTGATGGTTATGAGCCATCCGAGCTGACCACTGCTCCACCCCGCGATACGTATGCTATATTAACAGATACGAGCAACTTTTGCAAGCAATAGTTGCATAGAATATAGCTTCGCCGTACGGCGAATGGAATATGGAATTTGGCGATTAAGCTACCAATTTCAAATAACCAATTTTACTTGGAAATACTTTTGCTATTACCACCGAATAAAAAGTTCATCCATTGACCAAAATTACTGATTTCCGCAACTACAACTGATGATTTTGTCGCAGCCAGTTTATCTGCCTTAATTACGGCTAGGGAATTTGGCGGTAAAACCAGCAAATGTTCACCAGGTGTCCCCAACCCTAGCCTCTGTCGAACGGCCAGTTCTTTGTACTCATCCGTTTTAAAGTACCTTTGTTCTAATTTGGCATTATCGGTATCAAGCTGAGCCACAATTAACTGCCGTGATTTGTCATCATATTCTTTTTGAAGGGCATAGTTACGTTGCATCATCCCTAATGATCCCCAAACCCAGTTAGCTGCAATCACAAAAGCAACAAAAATAACTGCGTTATTCAAGGTGAAATAATTATGCTTTAATCTATAAATTAATCTGCGGATGTTTATTTTTTTCATGATGTCGCAAATACATTATAGCCCAACAGGGTTAAATAGGCTATAATAACAATGGCCTGAGGGGGCGTAGCTCATCGGTCAGAGCAGGACGCTCATAACGTTTTGGTAGCTGGTTCGATTCCAGCCGCCCCCACCATTAATAATCACCCTAAACTGTGTGTTTTATTTAATTCAAACGAATTACCAAAAAATGCCGTCATTGTTGTTTGTTGGTCTTAAAACGCTATTGAGACATATAAGAACTCGGGTTTCGAAAACAGATACTTGGGGACTTACTAAAAGGGTTATGGATCACATTTAGCTCTATCCTGCTAGGAAACCACCCCCTCAGCAACTACTCTGTCATAAAACTTTTGATATCTATCATACAATTCGTCACCACTCTTCATCTCACCATTTTGGGAACTATAAACAAAAGATGGGCTTGAAGACGCGTCTCTAGATGATGTTATTGGAATATTGACACTATAGAAAATTGTCTTTAATGCTTGTCTATCATGCGCAAGCTCCGCTATACGAAGCAAGCAACTAATTGCACGGTCAGAGCCAGTTTCCCTTAGCGTTTCAATTACCTCGTCAAGATTATTTATTTCACTAACATTTGTAATATTCTCTAGGCTTTCCTCTATCGGCCTTACGACTACCTCATCAAACTCTAGATCGATTATTGTCTCATGTTGAAATACTGCCCCGTCATCCCTAGATCCCGAATACACCATCCTATGTTGGTCAAAAGATTTATTTGGTGATTCTGGCATCGAACCGATGGTTTTCCCGGGTTTTTCTTGAACTGGAATTTTATGCAAATACTCCACCCTTTGTGTTAAATCAGGCGAGAAACTAAGTGTCGATGCCAGTATATCTGCGTTGAATGAATCCATACTGACAATCGCATAATCTGACTCCCTTGGAACACCCGTGTGTTCATTTCCTATAATTGTCTTAAAGCCGTCCATGACATAAATAGTATTAGGGTTTTGGGCAGCGAACGCCTCCGAGATTCTTTGCATACCGGGGCTGTTGCTTTTTCTCCAATCTTCTTGAGTGACGTCATGGGCACGGGGATGTAGTAATGCATATCTTTCATCAGTTGGTAACAAACCAACAATATTTTTTCGACATCCCGTAAAATCAAGTTGTCCGTGGGCTTTTGGCAGAGACAAGACAAAAATGGATTGGAATTTTGAGAGATTATACATTCTAGCGTCTTCAGGCGATGTAGGCTCAGGAACCCGAAGCTCGGTACGAAAATCGATAAATCGCACGTCTGAATACTGATCCAGAAAATCATACCCAAGCTGTTCCCTGAAACGTCTGAATAACTCTTCTGAATCAATTTCGCCACCACCTGATTTTTCGATGAATTGCCCTGCTGGCTGGTCTCCAATACAAATCTCGGCTGGTCCATATTTTAATAAATTATCGATTGTGGCTTTTAGTGATTCTGCGCTTGTACAAGCATCTGGATGCGACGGGTCAACAGCATTTACTTTAATTAATACCTTTTTACCCCTAATGCCTTCAAGCAAATCCTTGTGCTGTTCGGCAAAATCACCAAAGGAATGATTGATATTACCAACACAGCCTTCGCCATGCACAACATAAACCGGTTCTTTATCTATGTCGCGAAAAATTTCATGTCTTTCCTGCCGAGAATCTGACTGTTCAGCACCACTTCCATTTATTGGCTCAGCCGTATTCTTCTTTTCGAAAATACCATCAGTATCTAATATGTCTGATGTATTGATTACCATTTTGCCCTGTTTCGTTATAAGGACTATTGAATCAGGACTAACTGATTCAATATAACCTGAGACAACTACGCCTCTCTTTAGTGGGATGTATTTGTAAGGGCGTTCCTCTTCTAGAGAGAACGAAGGTAGCGACTGTGTATCTGGTTTTGGTGTAACGGGTTTATTTTTTTCTAGCTTAACCCCCATTAACCTAGCGACCGCAGCACGTACTCCACACGACATCGGCAACCACATGAGTTTACTATGGATATTCCCGTCTCTCTCAGCATCTGGCAAATACTCATACCCTTTAATGGTATAGATTGTATTAGCAATCATATTGTACGTAAAGCCAGTGTCTTTATCATAAATTGCCTTAGGGTTAGGTACATTAAAGGCTTTAACAGCCGCGATTATTTCATCAAATGAAGTTGCCTCAGCGACCGCTTTTTTCAATAGCCTCTCGGCCTGCTCATATTCTAATCTTGCCCTAGCTTCTTCTGGAGATTCTTGGTTTTCTTCCACTGGTTGATTATCGTCTGGTGATGATTTAGGTGTAGCTTTTGGGTTTTGCCCACCATCTCCCATGCTACTGGCTTCAAATAAAGCATCTTCTAAATCCTCTGTTGCCTCCCTAAATCTTGACTTACCACCAGGCATCTCAGGATTATTGGCGAATGAGGTATCGTCTAAATATTCTTCTGCTTTTCTAATTTCTGCTGGGCTTGGTGTGTATTCTCCAGATCCACTCATTTTATCCTCCATCATATTCCGCAAAGAATCTGTTAGCTTCCAGGTTGCCCTTAAACTCGGCCTCTATTGGGTCCATGCCATCTGCGATTTTTGCTTTTATTGACCCTGTGCCTTTTTCAAATGCTACCCCTGCCATGTTTCTAAGTTTCTTTTGTCCTCTTGTTTTGGTCTCTTTTTTCACTTCTTCTGCGTAATCGAGAGCCGCATTCATATGAAGGGCTCTTTTGGCAAGGTCTGTATACAGGCCAGTTGGCTTGACGTCGTCTTTAAACTCAAATAACTCAGGGTTTGGAACAAATGGTTTGAATTCTCTTTCGTGTCTTGGGTTGGGAGAAGGTTCTCTATATACGGCGTCTATCTGTTCCTGAGTAGCTCCGCGCCGAATCAAAAATTTTGCAGGCGACCCTTCATGTCTATCAAATTCATCCTCAGATATTTTAAGTGAGTCACATAACGCTTTAAGTTCTGGCCCCATTTTAATAGGGTTTTGTTTATTTTTATTTGGGGTAGCGCCTTCAATATCTAAACGCATTTGGTCTGTCATATTCATATTATAGCATAATCGATTTAAAAAATCAATTTACACTTTTTTATATCAACAAAAAATGCCCCCGAAGGGGCATTTTTGGCACCTGTTTGTTTGATATCACTATACTACCAAACACGCTTATGGTGCAAGTCTTAAATTAGACTATTTTTTCTTTGAAACTGTTAGAAAGCCGTTGCGTGGGTTTTCTTTTACAACACTACCTGCCGGTAGATCAACTGGATGACCTTTTGCATTCTTTTCTACTTTTGCGAAAAAGTAAATAGTTTGTTTCTTGCCGCCACGAAGTGTTACATCCGTGCTATGCAAGTAATAAGTGATACCTTTTGAGTTTGTGTGCTTGTAAGCCATAAGACTCCTATTCCTCCTATTAGTACTATACAAGAGTTAGAGTACACCAGGGTGACGCCCGATGTCAACGGTTAAATGCTTTTGTAGTGCCGACGCAATAACATTCTTAAGATAACAACACCTATAAAACGGGCAATTATCATTATCAAAATTACTACACAAACAAGCACCGACCACCCCGCAAAATCAGGTGACCATAGTGGTGAAATAAAAACATGCAAATATGGCTCGGGTGATAAATTAACGGAATTATTCAAGCTTTCGCCTGATGGGTATTTAGCTAGTTCGCTGACAGTACATTGCACATATGCTGGTGACCAGCTTGTATATCTGGGGGCACAAACTTCCTGAGCTTTTTTGTAAATATTCCCATTTAATCCTACAGACGCTTTCGCGATTAAGGCCTTCTTGTCCCGATTATAAGTAGCTGTTAAAAAAATTCCCTTCCCCATATCAGTGTTCATGTGACCAGATACATAACGCTGTAAATCAAAAAGTCTATCCTGAGTGACGCTATCATCGCTCTTGATATCAGCTACATTGACGGCATCTCGGCGTTCAACCATGCCAATATTGTTTAAACGTAAAAATGTTGCCGCAACAAAGCTTGCAAGTATCAATAGAATTATTAATTGCCACGTTTTTACTCGTTGCAACTTTCCAAGATTTCGTCGAACTTGTTTTTTATCAACCACTTTAAAGCCCCACCTAAACTATTAATATAAGTATAGCATGGGGTTCATTTACGATAGAGGCGAAAGTGAGCCGTGCCAATCAGCAGGACTGCCGCAGCTGCGATAAAGAAATATACTTTCATCCCGGTGATGTTCCCAAATGACCCGCTTAAAAAGAAAAGTGTAGCACAGGCAACTGATGAACCAATATTTAATGTTACATCACTAAGACTCAAATAAAGTATACGGTTACCAGATAAGTCCGCCGTGTCAAAGACACCACGCAAAAATGCCATATTATAACCTGTTGTTTCCGCCTCGTTAACAATATTAGTCCCAACAATAATAGCTGGGTTGGTGACAAATGGCCGAAAAGCGTGAACAAATCCATTTGCTATAACGCTAAATCTAAGCAGACTGCCACCACGATCATTATCAATTAATTTTCCGTAAGTATATGAGGCAACGACAGCGGCAATAATGGTCACCGATGATAATGCACCTAATTTTATATAGATATCCCAACCAGCACCAGGGAATATCACAATAACAATAAACATGCTCCAAACCACGCCCGTTGTAACAATATCAAAGCCAATTCCGCCTTGGGCGACAATGCTTCTTATCGTATTTTTCCATGGAAATCCCCGAATTTTAATTTTTTGTTTGGTTTGGACCTGTTCGGCAGTTCTAAGCAACGGTACGGCGGCAACTGCAAATAATATAGCCCCTAACCAAATAACTATCTGTAGCCCAAACCAAAGCGCAACAATACCACCCAAAACAGGGCTAATGCCAATGGCTATCTTTTCAAGAAGATTCATATAGGCAATTTCTTTTCCGGCGTGCTCGGCGCTCTTAACTTTTGAAAAATCTACCATATATGAAATATGAGAAATAGTCGCCGATATCGCCATAAAAACACCCCATAAAACGATACTTGTCATTCCAAATTCAGGCATAAGGCCCAAAGAAACAAGTGCAGGGACATAAAGTAAATTACTGATTAAAACACCGTGTTTTGGACCGATATGGGCAACAAAATAACCAGTAAAAAAAGACAAAAAGGCTCTAAAAAGATAAAATACAAACCAAAATCCCATGATAAATTGCAGACTGTATCCTAATTCGTAAAGATATACCGAAGTAAAACCAGCTACGATATTCATTGCTATGACTCTTAGTGTTCGAGATGCATAAACCTCGGCTATTTCGCTAAAAGAAGCATACCGCCAAAAATGGCGACCTTTAAGTAATCTGTAAAATATTGACTTTATCATGGATGTTTATGTTATGCTTTTCTTCTACCATTACACCACAAATGCCACCAAAGATGAAGTGTTATAATTATTCTATGAATATTTATTTTTCAGGCATTGGTGGTGTCGGTATTGGTCCGTTGGCAGAAATTGCGCATGATGCAGGGTATAACGTTACTGGGTCAGACTCATCAACTACCTTAGTAACCAAAGAGTTAAAAAAACGCAATATTATTATTAGTGACAACCAAGACGGGACATATCTAAAAGAATGCCACCAAAAAATGCCTATCGACTGGTTTATTTATACGTCCGCCTTGCCAGAAAATCATCCTGAAATATTAGTGGCGAAGGGATTAGGGATCAAAATCGCCAAACGTGACGAATTAATTGCTTATATAATTAATGACAAGAAGTTAAAATTAATTGCTGTTGCTGGAACTCACGGTAAAACAACTGTTACGGGTATGTTGGTTTGGGCGATGAAACAGTTAAATATTCCCATTAGCTATTCGATTGGGGCAACTATAACATTTGGGTCAAGCGGCCAACTAAACCCAAATAGTGAGTATTTTGTTTATGAATGCGACGAATTTGATCGTAATTTTCTACATTTCAAACCTTATTTGTCCCTTATTACTTCTGTTGATTATGACCACCCCGATACATACCCCACGATTTACGAATACTTAGACGCCTTTCACCAATTCGCCAAAGGTAGTAACCAAATTATCACCTGGGACGACCAGCATAGCGAATTATTCACTGGCCTTCCAAACGTAAGTGTACTTAGCCCACTTGAAATAAATAACCTGTCAATCTCGGGTCAACACAATCGCAGGAATATAACACTTGTTCAGGCGGGGCTAAAACAGCTTGGGTTTACTCAAAACTCTGACGAAATTCTGACTCATTTTCCTGGCACAAACCGCCGCTTTGAAAAAATCGCAGATAATCTTTATAGCGATTACGGGCACCACCCAATAGAAATCGCTGCGACATTACAAATGGCTCGTGAACTGTCGGATCATGTCATGTTAGTTTATCAACCACATCAAAACGTCCGCCAACACCGGGTTTGCGACCTTTACACAGATCAGTTTGAATTAGCCGAAAAAATTTACTGGTTACCAACCTATTTATCAAGGGAAGACCCAGATTTACGAATTTTAACTCCAGAGGATTTAATCCACAATATAACCAACAAAAAAGATATTAAAATCGCCGAATTAAACGATGAGCTTTGGCTTGCGATTAAAGAGGCTCTCAACGAAGGTATGCTGGTACTTTGCATGGGGGCAGGCTCAATTGACGGTTGGTTAAGGGATAAGGCCGCAAAAACAAAAACACTACTATTTGATTAATTAGACGCAGCAGCTTGGTCACTAATCCCCAGTGCGCCAGCATCTAGTGGAGCCCCGCTAAATGCGTTGACTGATTCCACTTTTTTTGCTTGTTTATCATATAAGGCCTTAAATTCGTCAATAACATCTTCATTCATCGGTCCGTTTGGCGAGTAATCTTTATAGTCACTGTCGCCTGTTGTGGCTTTGTCTCTTACGCTGACATAACCAGGACGACTTAAGTCAAGTTGCGCGGCTCCGCTACCGTTATACAAAGTCATACCAACAAATATGACAAAACAAGAAACAAGCACCGATAGTAAAATGAAAATTAAAAAACTATGTTTATCCCTAAATGGAACCTGATCAATGGTTGTCTCGAGAGGTTTTTTATCCATATCAAAGACCTTTCTTACTGGTTAATGTTTGATAGTCCTTTTTTAGCTCATTAATCGCAAGTTGGTATTGCTTTATATACTGGTTTAAATTCATAATATCACTATGAACCTTAGCTCTGTCTTTTCGAGTTACTGTAACAGCATCGTAAAAGGATACTGGTTGTTTTTCGCAATCAATATTTATAGCCTGTGATAAGTGTTCCTCATAAGTTTTGTAATCTGATCTAAAAATATCTAGAGTTGAATTAAAACTATTAGTGACTGTGGTTAGTTTGGTGTTATTAAGTTTATTGTTTGATACCCGAGAATTGAAACCTTTCATCAACTTAATCGACATTGATTCATAAATCTGGCCAATATTGACACGGAGTAGCGCATCACTCGCATGCAATTGGTTTAGTGTGGTTTTGGTAGAGACGCAATTACCGCGAATCCGCTCTATCTGTTGATTTGTTATAGAGTTAGTTTGAGCAGCAACCTTTGACAGTGATACTCCACTAATAAGCACAAATGATATTAAAAAAACTGTCAGTATTTTTCTTGAAATTTTCATCATTTTCTATTATCTAACACCGAGACCTGTTTGGTCAAATGACAATAGACTAATTTATATGTTTATATTTAAGTCTTTAAGCTGGTCAAGATTCAGAGTTTGATTATTAGTGCCTTGCAACAACTTTTCAACTCCGCCATTCTGCATGAACTGATTCACCGTATAAATTGTTGTTACCCATGTTATTAAAACAAATAAACCAAGTACTAATGAAAAAATAAGGACGGTGCGTCCTGCAAATTTTTTATATCTGGTCGTATCAAGCATTTCGTTTCCGTCTTTATCGCGCATACTACCAGACATAACCATCGTTAAATCAATTATCGCCCAAATACCAAAACCACCAAAAGTTATTAGCTTTAAAAACCCAGTCCATATTTTGCCTAAGTAAAAACGATCTGCCCCAAAAACACCCCACATAAAACTCAAGAAAAACACCGCTAAAAAATGTCGCTGTTTATTCACGACCTTATAGACCGGATATTGATCAGTAATGCGCTTATCATCCATAATATTATGTTTTTAGTATAGCACCATGCTTGTGGTTAAATTTGAATGCATTTTTTGGAACCGTTACGGTATCAGACGGTTAATATCACGTGGGAACAAACAGGCTTCTTTGACATTTGCCAGCCCAATTATTTTTTGGGTTAACCTATCAATTCCAAACCCACAACCTCCATGTATTGGCAGACCGTATTTAAAAGCCTGTAAATAATATTTAAAACCTTCGTGATCGATATCAAGCCCGGCATTTTTCATCTGTTCAATCATCTTACTATAATTATTTTCTCGAAGTGGTACAGTGGCGAGTTCAGTCCCTCGAAATATCAAATCACCCCATAAAACCGTACCCTCATCGACGTCCAGTTTATGATAAAACTTGGCCGCTTCGATTGGAAAACTGATGGCATAAACAAGATCCGTGCCTAATTGTTTACGACCATATTCGCTTATCCATCGCTCTTCATCAGGACTTAAATCTTTTTCTGAAGTTGTGTCAGTCTTAGTTGAATTAGTATACATTTCATGGATCTGAGCAATCGTGAATCTTGGAACTTTGCCATTTTCTGCCAGTTTAAGTTCTGGTGCATTCAGGCTCTTTAAATCAGCCGTATGCTCGTTATAAACTCTTTTTAGAACATATTGAGTCATGTCCCCAACCAAATCCAAGACTTCGTCGTGACCATTTAAAAAACCTATCTCGATGTCGAGCATAGTAAGCTCGGTTAAATGACGCGTTGTCGCACTTGGTTCCGCTCTGTACGAATGAGCAATTTCAAACACTCTTTCGAATGCGCCAACCATTATTTGTTTGTAAAATTGAGGACTTTGAGCCAAAGTTGCGGTTTTACCAAAATATTCCAGCTTAAACACTTCAGAACCGCCTTCGGTGGCTTCGGCTAGCAGTTTTGGAGTATCAATTTCAATAAATTCTTTTTCAATCAGGAAGGTTCGGATGTAATTAGTTAAATCCGCTCTAATTTTAAAAATCTTTTGTTCGCTGGTGTTTCGAATATTTAAAACTCGGTTTTCAAAAAGCGTATCCAGATGTTCAGATTTATGCGAGATTGGTTTGTCAACTTCAATCGGTGACTCGTCCGTAACTGGCACATCAATAGTAACTTTTACTTCGTGAAGTTCTGCCCCACCTGGTGCACGTTCATCAGATACAACTAAACCAGTTAACGTTATAATCGTACCAATTTGCATGCCGCGAAGTTTTTCAAGTTCATCCTTGTCCTCGATAAGAGTTTGGACAATTCCACTCCTATCGCGCAGGGTTACAAAATTCAGACCTCCAAGAAGACGTTTTTTGTGCAACCAACCGCTAACAGTGACTATTTCGCCGGTTTTTGAAACTAATTCTCTTACTAATGTTCGTGCCATAAATTTATCCTTACCACTTATTTTACTATCGATACCCTAAAATCCCTAAACGTCCTCACGTTTTTCTGGATGGTTATTGCCTCTGGGGTTACGTAAAGCTACCTCACGTAAGTTATCGTGGGTATCAAACTCGTCGACAATTTTACGCCCCAGCAAGGCTTCAATCACATCTTCTAATGCCAAAAGTCCTACTGTTTCACGAAACTCATTTACTACGACAAATAAATGATGTTTTGTTCGTAAAAACGCCGCCAAAGCATGCTGCAAATTTTGATCCTGGTGAATATAATAAACTTTCGGATCCATAGCTTTTTCGGCCGTTGTAGAGCGTTTAATATCAAGTGCCAACAAACTTCTCAAGTTTAATATCCCAATAATATGATCGATATCCCCCTTAAATACTGGCAATCGACTATGACCGGTTTTGTGTAATTCACTTAGGGTAAGTGGGCCTAAAAACTCAGAGCTTTTTATGCTATCAATCATGCTTTTAGGTGTCATAATTGCATTTACTAACTGATTTCCGAATGATAGGCTGTGAATAACTAGACTTTTTTCGTCCGGCGTTAATACCCCTGTAGATTCGTCAACAAGATGCTGCAACTCCTGGCGCGAATCAATGCTGTTACTTGTTACATTATCGCTAGCAGGTATGCTACGAAGTAATTTGAATACATACGGAACTTTTTGAATAAAATTTAGTATATTACGCTCAAAGCGATTATAAATTTTGGAGGATAATTTTCTAATAATACCAAACCGCGAGACAAAGCCGTATTCAAGCGCAATAATAAGCGCTACAAGTATGCCAAACAGCCAGTTAAAGGTGGCTACACTCAGTAGCACTGTAACTACAAGCAAAAGTGCGACCAACACTCTTTGTAGAGAAACAACATCATCTAATAGTCCTTCGCGAGAAAGTGCATTTTTTGCCTCTGCATCACCTAAATCGGCTCGCCTTTTAAGTTCGAACTGGCTGAGTTTAACTCTGTTAGGGTGAACTGCGTTAACAAGTAGTAAAATAGCACAAGTTAATATTAGTAATGAAATATACATATCTTTGCCTATTGTAACTCAAAACACCCCAAGATTGCACTGCCCTATGGGGCCTTATTTTGTTATAATTAACACACTAACTAAAAGGAGTATTTTTTTGGGTAAAACACGTTGGATTGTATTTTCGGTAATTGTAGTAGGGTTTTTGACCCTCTTGATTGTTTTCTCGGGTGGCTCTAGAACTGATGTAAATAATATTGATACAGCCGCCATCCAAAAAGCTTCCGATCAAAACGGTCAAATAGCTGACCATGTTTTCGGTAAAATCGGCAGCAAGGTTACCTTGATAGAATATGGGGACTATCAGTGCCCTCCGTGTGGTAATATATTCCCTGTCGTAAAGTCAATTACCAATCAGTACAAAAACCAACTTCAATACGTTTTCCGTAACTTCCCAATCCCAGAGTTACATCCTAATGCAAAGGCCGCCGCCGCTGTTGCAGAAGCAGCTGGGCTACAAGATAGATACTGGGAAATGCACGATAAACTTTACGAAACACAAGCTGACTGGAGCGATTTATCAGTGGCAGACCGATTGAAATATTTTGACAAAATAGCTGGTGAAGTTGGACTTGATGTTAAAAAGTTTGACACCGATCTGTTAAAAAAATCAATTGGTGAAAAAATTAGTTTCGACATCGCCCTGGGGAGTAAAGCCGGTGTAGACGCCACCCCGACTTTCTTTTTAAATGGTGTTAAATTAGACACAAGCGCTTATTCAAGTGAATCACAATTTAAAAAGACTATCGATACAGCTCTCAAAAAGGCTGGCATTGCCTTACCAAAATAACGAAAAATAATGAAAACACCCCGGTGCCTTGGGGTGTTTTCTTTTGGATTTTGAGTCAAACGACTCTTACTGTGCGATATACAGTTGCCATTCGGCAGGCACCACATCCACTGCTATCATTTTGCGTCTTGACGACACAAATTCGATGGCTATTGGCATGTGATTTTAACTCCTTGTACTATGTACAGCCTCACGCGCTTCGACCTTTAAAATATAGTTTTAGCGCAAGACACGATAACCATAGTACCAATCTGCACCATTCAAGTCAAGCCAAGAAATGCGTTACATTAAAACGCTTGTACTAATTAGTATAGACGGTTTTTTTACAATATACAAGTATGTTTTTTATTAATTTTTGCAAATTTGTTTAAAACACATGTTAACTAATTTAATAAATAATTAATAAAAAAGTCTTTCTATTTATTATTTTGAGACTTTTTGATGTTTTTAAACTCTTCAACCTGAAAATTCATATGTTCAATGAATTTGTCCAACATGTCTTCTCTTAGCATCATAACTATACCTTTTTTAGGTGAACCTAAGACATAAAGTCTGTCACCAGTATTAACTCCCATTTCTTCACGAGCATTTGCCGGAATGACCACTTGTCCCTTAGTTCCGACTGTAGCTGTCCCATATAATTTTTGATTACGCATATAAATTTATTATAATATAAGTATGAAAAGTATGTCAACTGTTTGGTATCTATGTTTGAGTAATAAAAAAACAAATGTTAGAATAGGAATCCATGATTCCCATAAGTAAACGATTGCTAAAATCTATTAGAGCGTTTGCATTTGATCAATATCTTGTATTATTTTTTATGCTTGCTTTGGGTATAAAGTTATATATTTTCAACACTTATATAACAAAAACAACTTGGTCGAGCCAGTATATAGACGGTATTATTTGCGGATATTTAAGTGCAGCGTTAGTCTTTTCGCCTCTTTTCTTTGTCCGCAGGTACAAAAACAAACTCGCAATCATATTAGCTTTTCTTTTTTCATTCCTACTGTTGGTTGATACGGTGTATTATTCATATTTCAACGCTTTACCGACAATCGGACTCTTAAGTTCGTTAGGACAAACCAAAGACGTCGGCCCGGCCATTTGGGATCTTTTGAGCTGGAAATACATTTTATTTTTTATTGATGTGATATTGGTTGTGTCATTTGGCAAACAAATTAAAAGGTCTGTCTTACGATTAAGGGAAAAGTATAATGTAAAAAAATCAAAAATGAAAACATCCTGGGGGGCTCTTATTATTATTTTGACAGCTTTTTGGATATCACTTTTGCCAACCGGACTTAATAATTTGTCGGATGTATTTAATAGAGGTTACGACACTGTTTCAACTTCGCAGTATTACGGGGTGCTTATGGCTCAGGGCATTGATGTAGCGCGTTTTATTAAACAAGAAACGACCAGTTTGTCGGCGTCAGAAGAAAAATCATTAGTTGACTGGGTCAAAGATAACAAGCCAAAACGAACAACTAACTCTTTAACCGGTATAGCTAAGGGTAAAAACGTAATAATGATTCAAATTGAATCTCTCGGTGGATTTGTAATTAATCAAAAAATAAATAATAAGGAAATAACACCAAACCTCAATAAGCTTGCAAAAAATTCTCGATTTTTCCCAAATGACAGATTTTTAATTGCTGCCGGGCACACCTCGGATACTGATTTCGTATCAAATTCATCTTACTTTCCCTTGCCAGACGCAGCAACTTTTGTAAGGTATGGCCAAGATAATTTTTCAAGTTTACCAAAAACTTTAATTTCTAACGGTTACAGTGCTTATGCCTACCATGGTTTTAACAGAAATTTTTGGAATCGAAATGTCGCCTTAAACTCATTGGGTTATCAAAAGTTCTACGCAGCCGATAATTACCCTAAGGATTGGAAAATAAATATGGGTCTAAACGACGGTACTTTTTTAGATAAAACTGCTGATTATATAAAAAAACAACCTAAACCAAACCTTAGCTACGTCATTACTTTGTCTACACACGTACCATTCTCGACAAATGACCAGATGAAAGATTTAGGAGTGAAAATCAGTGACTACCCTGACCAAGTTGGAGGTTATCTTGAAAATATAAATTACACCGACCGAATGTTAGGAAAATTTTTCGATAAACTCAAATTAGAGGGACTTTACGATGATTCTTTGATATTAGTTTATGGCGATCATACTCCAGTCCTGCCGGCCTTTAAAGCTGGAACGGTAAGTTATGACCCTGAAACTGTTCAAGAAAAAGAGGTTCCCCTAATCGTCAAGTTACCAAACGAGACACTTGGTATAACATATAAAAATCAAGGCACTCATCTTGATATTATGCCGACAATATTGGATTTACTGGGAATTAATAACAGCCCACTGATGTTTGGGCAAAGTCTGTTTACAAGTGGCGATAATGCAATGAAAATTTGCTCTGACCAACTGCCCGCCTTCCCAAGCAAGGGAAATTGTAATGATATGTTGGCCGAAGAGAATAATATGTCATCAACAATTATTCGTTTTAACCAATTTAATAATTTACAAAACAAATAACGATCAGTGATACAAAAGACTAGTAACACTACAATAAAAACAATGAATCCTATTGCCATAAGGTTTATTTTGTATCAATCACTAACAATCGTGGTCTTATAAACCAGATTTATGCAACGTCCTAGGTGGCAGAATTTTCTACAACCGATGCACTGACTTTATTGAATGAATCTTGAATGATTGCTTGACCAATTGACCCCAAAAGCCACACAACTACAAACGCCAAAATACTACTGATTTTTTCATTGGTTACATGTTCGACGCCTTTTGAATATTCCCAATACCACCAAATAACACCAATAAATGGGATTAGCCATATCCAAGCCGTCGGAATTTTTTCACCCAGTGCATTCATCTCGCCTTTTGTTTTGACCGCCCAATACCACGAATATATACCAAATGTAATAAAAGGCAATAAAAAGACTGCTATTGGATTTCGTTGCTTCATTTGACACTCCTTTTTTAATTCTTAGTCTAAGAATACGCTGAAAACACATAAATTACAATTGCGGTAACGTTTATTAAAAACCCTGTTTGATAGCTCACCTACTAATCCTTCTTGGATATTCGGGATAGTCAACCTTTTTTCCTGTAAAAGTTTCGATATGACCTGCCATTTTCTTGTATATTGGCTGGACAATTTCGAGTGAATCATTATTATTAATTTCGAGTGACCCCCGTACATCAATAACATCATCAATTGCCATCTCCCATTTACCTGTGACTGGCGACCACATTAATGTTACGGGTACAATATCATCAAAACATTTAACTAGTTCGGCAGAAGTCGGGGCAACTTCGGGTATTTCATAATGTTCAATATCTTTCCCAACAGCCCCTCCCGGATACGAAATTACTTGTTTACCAGTAAGTGCAACGTCAAGCTCCAAACCCCCTTTTTTCATACGTGAGCGCAACGCCTCTACAAAAAGTGCGTTCATAATTTTGGTTGCAGCCGCTGGTATTTTATATGTCTCACTACTCTTACTTACTGGCGACGAGAACAGTACACTTGCAGTCGATCTAGCTGCTTCAGGCACAGGCACACCACCGTATGATATACGAGACAACAGTTTACTTAGCACTACCGCATTCTTATCAATATTTGCCATGTCTTGTTTGCCCACAAAACGCAAATTATTAAAATAGGCAAGCTCCATAAAACTGAAGTGTGATGAAACTACCATTGTATTCTTGCCCTGTTGTCGGTTTATGGCCAGTCTCGCCAGAAGCGTCCTTGGGTCATCAGACGAAGCCGGTTGTTCCATCAACTGGCTCATAAGTTCGGCACTTGACTCTTTACCAAGCGCTTGCGCTAATCTGCCTTTGACGCCCTTATAAATATCTGAATCAGGCACATTAGGGTTGGGGTCGAGCGCTTCAACATCCGGAGAGTAAATACTTTGTCCAAGATATAGTTCCTCATCGTAATCAATAGGGGCTAACACCTTACCAGAGCGTTGGTGCATTGATTCAGCCCATGGAGTATAAGCCTGGTGTGTTTCCTCTGAAAGAGTCCCGTCAGAATCATAACGGTCACGGAGCCAAGACTCAAGCCTTGTATTTTGATTGAATTCGGACATAACTAAATATATATTATACTATAAATTTTCACTCTTGTTAAGATACCCACCCTCTTCAAGGAACCCTTTGACACTTATCCGTTGTTCTAAAGTAAGACCAAGGGCTGGTTTGTTAATATGGATAGTTTTCCCGTCAATCTCACCAGGAAATTTGTATTTCTCGATCTCTCCCACTGAGTCATTATTTCTACCTATCACTTTTTTAATAGTTTTCGGGTCAACCCTCCACATATTAGCCAAAGTACGGATTGGCAAACAACCTTTGGGGGCAATATTAAATAATCCTTGACTTTCCAACTCTGCATAAATAACAGCTTGCTGTCCCAAGTCGAATCCTGGTGCCCTAACAGATATAAATTTGCAATCCTCAACTTTGCCTATTTCTTCTTGATGTGTCTTGACTGCTTTTTCAAATTCCCTCCTGGAAACCTTCCACTGCACCGTTAAAGAGCTTTCAGAGCCAATGTCTTCGGAGGCTAAATTAAAAGCTCCGTGTTCTTCAAGATCTGCTCGCAAAATATCCTGTTGGTCAGGTGAAAGCCCCTCGGCAGTATGAATCCAAAACCTGTACTTACAAGTCTTGCCAATAAGTTCTTTTGTCCTATCAAATGCGTCAGCTACTGTATCGTAAACCAGATGCCACTGTTTTGCCAAGCTATTAAGCGAAGCATAACCCTCAGGCGCTTTGGGGGTAAGATATTCTCTAGTAGCCTCATCTATCTCTTGCCTTTTCTCGGTGGTGGCGGGATTATTAA
>CAZHFQ010000018.1:0-15988 GCA_964531915.1 uncultured Saccharimonas sp. (SeqCode)
GGTGATTGATATTGTTCCAGGTGATATTTTGGTACTTTCTGAAGGTGAAAAGATTCCTGCAGATGCGAGGGTTATTCACTCAGATAATTTGCAAATGGATGAGTCAATTTTGACAGGCGAATCAGTACCGGTTCAAAAATATAACTCGACTCTTGAAAGCGATAAAGAGATATACGAACAAGATAACATGGTTTTTCAGGGTACATATGTTTTATCCGGTGAGTCCGTAGCACTAGTTGTCGAAACTGGGGAAAGAACAGAGTTTGGGAAGATTGTTGGCTTAGCCAAGGACGATACCAAAAGCCCTGTTCAAGCAAAAATAGACGACGTTATTAAATTGATAGTTAAAGCGGTTGCGTTACTCGCGGTAGTCGTATTTATCTTGTCGTTAGCAAGAGGGATATCGGCTGACGAGGCCTTAAGATTTGTTTTGGCACTTAGCGTATCTGCTGTGCCCGAAGGCCTACCGATTGCCTTGACGGTAATCATTGTTTTAGGCATGAGACGAATGGCGAAAAAGAAGGCGTTGGTTAGATCATTTAAAGCTATCGAAGACGTAGGGCTTGTCACAACTATTGCCACCGATAAAACGGGAACCTTGACGAAGAATCATCTTGAGGTAATAGATATGTGGTCGCTGGGTGATCAAAATGTGAAAAAGATAGCCTTAAAAGCTATGAATTTACAATCTGGTATGTCCGATCCTATCGACAAGGCAATCGGTGAAATGGGCGATAATAAATCACAACCTCACATGGACAAATATTATCCGTTTGACCAATCTATACGAATGAGCGGTGCGTATTATAAAAAAGACGGGTTGATATATTTGATGGGATCCCCTGAACATATTTTGAGCTTGTCTGCAGTAAATAAGGAAGATCGTCG
Organism: uncultured Saccharimonas sp. (SeqCode); assembly: GCA_964531915.1. Classification (GTDB taxonomy): domain Bacteria; phylum Patescibacteriota; class Saccharimonadia; order Saccharimonadales; family Saccharimonadaceae; genus UBA1547. The sequence goes on from CAZHFQ010000018.1 coordinate 889, forward strand.
AAAGTCTGAATCTGCGATGCACGAGTTTACTGCTAGTGGGTATAGAGTTGTCTCGATTGCAGAATATTCAGTCGGTCAATTGCCGCCTGATGATTTAGGCGATATTGATAGTAAGAAAGTGCAGTTCGTTGGATTCCTGGCATTTGCTGATGAGCTTCGACCCGAAGCAGCTGGCGCGATTAAACTTGCTCAGCAAGCGGGTATTAGCGTTCGTCTTATTACGGGGGATCATTTTGAGACGGCTTATAATATTGGTCATAAAATTGGTCTTGCCAATCACATAAACCAAGTAATTCAAGGGACAGAGTTACCTAAAAATCAAGCAGCTCTAGCCGAGTCAATTCAATCAAAGTCAATTTTTGCGCGTATTTTGCCAGAGGATAAATTTAGAATACTAAAGGCCCTAAAAGAAACAGAAATTACAGCAATGACGGGCGATGGGGTTAATGATGTGCCAGCACTGACAAATGCCCATGTGGGTTTTGCTATGGGATCTGGTAGTGATATTGCCAGGGATGCTGGTGGAATAGTTCTGATGGACGATAATTTTAAAACAATCGTCGCTGCGATAGCCGAAGGTCGAAAAATTTACGACAACATCAAACGGATGCTTTTTTATCTGCTTTCAACCGCATTAGGGGAAGTTTTAACTATGATTGGAGCTTTGTTGTTTGGATTACCACTTCCGGTAACGGCTGTCCAAATTCTATGGATTAATCTTGTTACTGATACTGCGATGGTCTTGCCGTTGGGACTCGAGCCAGAAGAAGATAATTTAATGAATCGACCGCCAAGAAAACCAAAAGAACCACTTCTTGGAAAGATTATATTTAGCAGAATTACCCTCGTTGCTCTTATGATGGCAGCATCCACGCTCGTAATAGTTACCATCTTGAAAAATATTGGCTATAGCACGGCTCAAATACAGACTGTTGCGTTTATGAATTTAATCGTAGTCCAATGGATGAATGCTTTTAATGCAAGAAGCGAGAATAAGTCATCATTTAGTCGAATCAAGAGGGTCAACAAAGGGCTTATTGTGGGTCTTGTCGTGGCATTCGCCTTGCAAATCTTAGTTATGTTCGGTCCATTGCAATCTGTCTTTGGTATACAAAAAGTGCCAATATTTGTGCTTGCCTTATGCTCGGGATTGTCAGCTATTTTAGTTCTATTTGTATCAGAAATGCATAAGTTGATAATTAAGAAATTATATATTAAGTAGCGGCGAGTTCTCTGATTACAGCTGCAACTAATCTATACTTTTATCCACGCGAGTTTTAATAGAATGGTTCTTGATAAACCCAAATAAGTAATTAGAAGATTTTGTTTGTATAAATAAAGTAAATTTTGGTTGGTAGAATCAATCAATAATTATTAATTTGTGGGATATTTACATTTACGAAAGACGAAATTTTTTGTTTATTTTGATACAATTAAAAGATATGAGCAAAAAGTTAATAATCTCGAAAAAATGGATTCGCGTTGCACTTCCGAGTCTTGTAATTATATTATGGGTTGTTTTAGCAGGTTTCGGCGGACCGTATTTTGGAAAAATCAGTGATGTGTCGAGCAATGATTTGACGACTTTTTTACCCAATAGCGCCGAGTCAACCAAAGTTAATAATCAGCTTGAAAAATTTCGCGACCAGAAATCTATACCAGTTATCGTCGTGTATAGCGATGATGGGAAAGTTCTTTCTGATAACGACATGACTGTGCTAAAAGACGTTAATGCTCAATTATCACAAATTGATGGGGTCGAAGGGAAAATTTCACCACCAATCCAGTCTGAAGATAAAAAAGCAGCAATAACTGTCGTGCCACTTGCTAGCGACGCTGATTTTGAGACTACTTTTGCCTCAATAAAGGAGAGTTTGGATACTGCCAAGCTGGATGTCTCATATTCATTGACGGGACCAGCGTCTTTTGCTCATGACTTGCAAGGGGCATTTTCTGGTATCGATGGTATTTTGTTGTTGGTGGCTCTGACTGTGGTTTTTGTAATCCTACTTATTGTCTATCAATCGCCAATATTACCATTCGTCGTGCTCTTTACCGCCATGGCAGCGCTAGCGACGGCTATTTTAATTGTGTATTATCTTGCTAAAGCAGACATAGTGTTGTTAAACGGTCAAGTGCAGGGAATCTTGTTCATACTTGTGATTGGGGCAGCCACAGATTATTCTCTACTTTATATATCTCGTTTTCGAGAAGAACTTATAAACTATAAATCCATTTGGAAGGCTACCATGGTTGCGCTTAGGTCATCTTTCGGTCCTATTATAGCTGCCGGCGGAACGGTAACTGCTGGATTATTGTGTCTTCTTCTATCTGATTTAGGATCTAATAAAGCGCTTGGGCCTGTTGGTGGCATAGGAATTGCCCTGTCTATTGTTGTAGCACTGACCCTTTTGCCGGCCTTACTGTTAATATTTGGACGAGTTGCTTTTTGGCCTCGTCGTCCAAAATATACCTCAGTTTCAAACCACCATGATTATGAAAAGAACCATCCGATATGGGTTAAGATTGGGGCTTTTGTCCGATGCCACCCAAGAAGGATATGGGTGGGGACAGCACTTATTCTTATGATAGCGTGCCTAGGAGTATTTCAATTAAAAGCCGAGGGGGTTTCTCAGAATAACCTTATTTTGGGTAAGTCGGAAGCTCGCGAAGGACAAAAAATTCTAGACACCCACTTTGCTAGTGGTTCTGGTTCACCGGCATACATTATTGTTCAGCATGACAAACAATCAGCAGTTGTTGACGTATTGGATGCGAATAAAGAAGTTTATTCTGTTGCAATAACTTCGACCGGTACTGACTCAGACACTGCGCCAGTCGGCAAAGCGGCCTTAGAACTTGAGGCTAATATATTTAATAAAATCAATACTGAACGTAATAATCGATTAAAACAGCTGCGTTTACAAATAGAACAGCAAATGCTGGGCATGCCAGAAGTGTCAATTAATATGGCATATGACGCTGCTGCAATCAACATACCAAGTGCCCAGTCTATCGCCAGTCGGGCATATACGTTTAAAGACGCCAAAGAAAAAATTTTAAACGGCAATGTACTTTTACAAGTAACCCTTGTTGAAGCCGCCGATTCATTAGCAGCAAGAAACACTATTGTTGAACTGCGTGATAGTGTAAAAAAAATTGACCCATCTGCAATTATTGGAGGGACTAGTGCCATACAGTATGACACAAATCAAGCTGCGCTACACGATGAAATAGTAATAATTCCTGTTATCCTTATAGCTATTACTGCTATACTCATGATTTTACTTCGAGCAATTATTGCTCCGATGGTACTTTTACTGACAACGGTATTATCGTTCGGAGCGACACTTGGTATTTCGGCCTTTTTATTCAATAATTTATGGAATTTCCCTGGAGCAGATCCATCAGTGGTGATATTCGGATTTGTTTTCTTGGTTGCCCTAGGTATAGATTACAATATTTTTCTAATGACTAGAGTGCGCGAAGAAACTAAAAAAAGCGGCGTTAATAAGGGCGTTATTAAAGGACTAGTAGTTACTGGTGGCGTTATCACCAGCGCAGGGATTGTTCTTGCTGCAACGTTTGCAACCTTATATGTAATCCCTATTCTTTTTTTGGTTCAGCTAGCGTTTATTGTTGCATTTGGGGTACTTTTAGACACTATAATTGTTCGATCACTTCTAGTCCCTTCATTAGCACTCGAGGTAAGCCGATTTATGTGGTGGCCTTCCAAGTTATGGAAGAAAATTAGACAGCTTTAATATCACGAAATGCATTCACTGTGGGGTGTATAATAAAATTAGTAATATGTTAACAGATAACTAATTAAATAATTGGAGTGGAAATGAAAGTACTTAAATTTGGTGCGGTGTGGTGCCCTGGGTGTTTAATAATGAAACCAAGGTGGGATGAGATTGAAAAGGAAAATACTTGGGTTAATACTGAATATTATGATTTTGATGAAAATAAAGACGCAGTATCAAAATACAATATTAATGATAAATTACCAACATTTGTCTTTTTAGATAAATCAAATAACGAATTTTTACGATTAAACGGAGAAATTGGTAAAGATAAGTTAGTCGAAATAATCAACAGCAACAGAGACAAATAATGAAAAAAAACATCAAAAAGTTTCGTTTTTTTAAATATATAATCGTTAGTTTATTTATAGCGTTGTCTTTTACCTCGACCGTAAAAGCTTCGACTCCAGTGAACGCTTATTTATTTTGGGGGGATGGCTGTCCCCACTGCGCAAAAGAAAAAGATTTTTTAGCGGACATATCACCTAAATATCCAGACGTTAAAATAAATACTTTTGAAATATACCAAAATCAGTACAATGTTAATTTAATGCAACAAGTTATGAATAAGCTAGAAGTTGACGCTGGTGGCGTTCCTTTTTTGGTCATTGGGGATAAAAGTTTTGTTGGCTTTTCGGAAGTAACCACCGAGTCTGAAATTATCGATCAGATAAAAAAATGTAATAATTATGGATGTCCAGATTCTATTGCGTCTATTGTTGGGTTAGATAAGCCTAGTCAAAATAAAATGACTAACACAAAGCCCGATGAAAATTCGCAAAAAACAACTTCTGATAAAAAAATAGTAAAACTTCCTATTTTTGGCGAGATTAATGCTCTTGATTTTTCGCTACCAATTTTCACTATTATAATGGGGGGTCTTGATGGATTTAATCCGTGTGCTATGTGGACTTTGCTGTTTTTGATTAGTTTACTTTTGGGTATCAAGGATCGCAAAAAAATGTGGATACTTGGGGGGACTTTCATAGTTGCCTCGGCTTTTGTTTACTTTTTATTTATGGTTGCTTGGTTGAATTTAATACTATTCTTAGGATTTATAGTTTGGGTTAGATTTGCAATTGGGGCATTAGCTTTAGCTGGTGGAGGATACAACATTAAGAAAGGGATAACAAATAAGGATGGTGGTTGCGAAGTTACTGGTAATGAAAAGCGTCAAGCCGTATTTAACAAACTACGCGAGATAACAAAAAATAAAAACTTGATGTTAGCTCTTGGTGGAATTATTGTCCTAGCCTTTGCCGTTAATCTGGTTGAGTTGGTGTGTTCGGCTGGTTTGCCAGCAGTATATACCCAGGTTTTAACATTAAGTAATCTAGCTAATTGGCAATATTACGGATATATTTTGTTGTACATATTTTTCTTTATGCTTGATGATATAATTATTTTTGTACTGGCCATGACCACTCTAAAACTTACCGGTATTTCCACAAAATATTCAAAATGGTCAAATATTATTGGCGGAGGGTTAATGATAATTATTGGGATACTTTTGATATTTAAACCAGACTGGTTAATGTTTGGCTAGTCATATAGTGACTAAGCGAGATGAACTAAGTTATTATGGGAGTAAATAAATTTTTATGAAAAGATTTTTTATTATCCTAAGTTTTGTTGCTCTTGTTAGTGTCGGAGTTTTTTACTTATCGAATAACAACTCAAAGCCAAAAACCCCTGTAGTCAATCGACATGAAATATCTTTGAAACAAATAAGTAGCAATGTCGCTGGCGGGTCTCTTTTAATTGACGTAAGAACCGCCAAAGAGTATAAAGCTGATCATGCAGAGGGGTCTGTTAATCTGCCACTAGAAAGTATCGAAAAAGGAAAAGTGCCTACCGTAGCAAAAGATAAAATAATATATGTATATTGTCATAGTGGGAAGCGCGCATCGCAAGCCAAAGCGATTCTCGAGCAGACTGGCTACAACAACGTTATTAATATAACTAGTTTGTATAATTGGGTTGCTATGGGTGGGAAAGTTACTGGCACGAACCCAACATGCAGCGTGGATGATGTAGCTAGTTGCTGACGATAATCATAATAGTAAAAGTAATTTTTATTTTGGTACAATAGGTACTAGAAAGTGAGGTTAATTATGGAAACTACAAAAAATATACTAAGAGCAATTGCCGGTGAAAGTATGGCCAGGAATAAATATACTTATTTTGCGTCCAAGGCAAAAAAAGAAGGGTTCGAGCAAATTTCTGCAATATTTACCGAAACGGCTGATAATGAGAAAGAACACGCCAAGCGACTTATGAAATTACTAAAAGGAGGTGAAAAATCGACGCTTGAAAATTATGACTTTCCAACCGTCGGTACAACTTCCGAAAACTTGTCCGCAGCCGCTGCCGGTGAAAAATATGAATGGACTGCAATGTATCCGGAATTTGTTGAAACCGCCAAAAAAGAGGGTTTTGATGAAGCAGCCAGCGTATTTACTGAAATCAGCGAGGTCGAAGAGCACCACGAAAAACGCTACCTGAAGCTGAAACAAAATGTCGATAGTGGCACGGTGTTTAAACGTGATGGCAAGGTTTTTTGGAAATGTCGAAACTGTGGGTATATCCACGAGGGAGCCGAAGCACCAGATGAATGCCCCGCCTGCGCACATCCACGGGCGTATTATGAAATTCTCGCTGAAAATTACTAATTTGGTTTAATTAGCATTTTTAAGGCAATAATAATTAGAAATACTGCGAATATTCGCGTTACAGTAACGCCAGATAAGACCATTATGTATTTTGAACCAATTAGGCTACCAGCCAAAAAACCGAGGATTATAAAAAGAGCGGCGTAAATATTTACGTAACCTTGTTTGTAATATGTAAATGCTGTAAGAAGGCCTATCGTGGGAATCATTAAAGCAAGTGTTGTCCCTTGGGCTATCTTTTGGCTAAAGCCCAGTATCATAACAAGTGCTGGCACGATTACAACCCCGCCACCGACTAATCCGCTGGCAATTTCCGCAACAACACCAATAATAAGAAGAATTACCCAAGTCGTGTATCTATTATACAGTAGCTCGAGTGTATCTCGCGCTTGTAAGTAGTCTATTATACCGTGATTTGATGTTATTATTGATATATGTCATCAGCAAAAACTAAAATTAAAAATCTTAAAGACATAAGGCAAACTTTTCCGAAAATGAATTCTATTACCAAAGGGGTAGTTAAAGGTTTGGTTAATGTTACGATATCGAACAAATTTTCGAGAAAAAGCGGGAAGTTAGCCTTTAACAAAAATGAGGCCTACAAGCTCCATTGGGACAAATCAACCTATGAGGTCATTATAAAAAGTAGTTTGGGCCTCAGCGATTATCGTCATATTACACCAACTGCCGATTGGAATCTACTATTAAAATGGGCAAAACCGATGGCTGGCAAGTCTGTAGTGTTTATTAATTCAACTATGGAGGGCGGAGGGGTTGCGATGCTGAGGCCTCCACTGGTTACACTACTAAGAATGTTGGGGATAGAGGCTCATTGGTATGTTATGAGCGGAAGGAAAAATCCCGATGATCCAAACCCATTTATTTTTACCAAGCAAATGCATAATATATCGCAACGGCAGGCTGCACCAGATGAAAGAATTAACGAGGAAGGCAAGTCAATTCACCAGAAATGGAACGAGGAAAATGCAGAAGTGCTGACTTTGCAGCCGACAATAAAAACCGCGGACATTATTTTTTTAGACGACCCTCAACCAGCCCCATTAAAAAAATACATCGAAAAAGTTAATCCAAACGCCAAGTGGGTTTGGCGCAATCATATTGATACAAGCAACGTCCTTATGTCTGACCCATCTACACCTCAGGGCGAAATAGCGTCGTATGTGCTAGATGTTTGTGGTATTCGAAGTGTTAATGCAGTCGTATGTCATCCGGTCAAAGAATTTATTCATCCAGGGATGTATAATAAAACTTTTTTTGCCCCCGCGACTGTCGATCCGCTTGACGATTTGAACCGTCCACTAAATAAATGGGAAGCAAGGGCTGGTATTGCATTTATAAATCGTGAAATTTCCCTGAAAAATAGAGAATTTGTTGGCAGTGGCAGGGTGGCCGATATTCAAAGCAAAATACATAAATCCAGGCGTTGGATCGTTTTGGTGGCTCGTTTTGATGAATCAAAGGGAATTGATAAAGCAATGGCGATTGGGGTAGGTACTAGACAAAAAATGCGACAAATGGGGGTTCCAGAGACACATCTGCCCCAGGTTATTATTTTAGGTAACGGATCAGTCGATGACCCAAGCGGTAAGTTAATTTTTGAAAAAATGTTGCAGATTAGAAGAAAGCAATATCCTAATGATATGAAAAACATTATTATTATGCGCCTCAGGCATAATTACAGGGCTATTAATGCGTTAATGATTCAAAACCTAGCCGTAAAAAAACAACAATATCATCAAGTTGTTGCCTTGCAAACCTCAGATGCGGAAGGGTGTGAGACTAGGATTAGCGATTGAATTCGTCATGGAGTCCCTGTGGTGGTGTCTAATCGCGGGGGTATGTCACTCCAGGTGGTAGAAAGTGAATCTGGCTTGGTATTGGATTTTAACAAGCCAAACCATGATATTGAAAGAGGAGCTACGTTCATCGCTGACCTAATGACTGATAATGAAAAATATGCAGCAATAGTTAAAACAACCACAGAATTAGCAGAGAAGTTTAATAATCGTGAATTTACGACTACAGCCAACGCGACTAGGTTACTTCGAGTATTTAACAGCATTTTAACTGGTGTAAAGGCTGATAAAATCTGGAAGATAAACGACCTACTAAAATAAAACCATAATTACAAATCATAAGAACATATGTTATTTATGTAAAACACTTGACACAGAATAATTATGGGTATATACTCATAATGTAACATAATTTAAATAAAGGAGGCTATTATGCCAAACTTAGACGGAACAGGGCCACAAGGACAAGGACCAATGACGGGTAGGGGTATGGGAAAATGCCCTACTTGCGGTAATATTTATAATAATGCTGGGCGAGGCAGAGGTTTGGGGATTAGACGGTTTTGGTCGTCTCCAAATAATTCTACACAAGACCTAAAAGTTGTTGAACAACAATTAGAACAGGAAATAAAAGATCTTAAGGAAGAAATCTCTATTGCTGAAAAGAAAAACAAATAATATAAAATAAATTACATGACAAGACCAAGACTCTATCGGAACATAAATTTTAATCCAGCAGTAACATATTTCAAGCCGCAGGGCGTACCCATGTGGTCGCTTGAAGTTGTTGAATTAACACTTGAAGAAGCGGAAGCATTGAGATTAAAAAACGTTGAAAAATTTGACCAAACGGATTGCGCAAAAGCTATGCATACTAGCCAAAGTACGTTTCAACGAATCCTAACTTGCGCCTATAACAAGATTAGTGATGCATTGATAACAGGCAAAGCAATTAAAATTATTAATAAATAGAATCAGAATTCTTTTAAGTATCCTTTCAGTATCTTAGTTCAAGATTGGTATAAGAAAAAATAATGAAAGGAGAAAGATGAATAGTATATCTCGTGGGTTACGCAACGCGTTTCGAAACCCCACCCGCACAATATCGATAATTTTGATATTAGCTCTTAGCATCGGGTTGATTGTAGCAATGCTAGCGGCTCGTCATGCGGTTGACGCCAAGATACTAAACGTAAAAAGCGAGGTCGGGAATACGGTTTCAATTTCACCAGCAGGAGTCCAGGGCTTTGAGGGCGGGGGCACTGCATTGATAAATGCTCAGATTGATAAAGTTGCAAAAGTAAGTAACGTAACTAGTGTGACTAAAACCCTTAGCGACAGGCTGACGACGGAAACGTCAACCCTAGAATCCGGCATTGAACCTGGGGATTTAGGGGAAAGAAGGTCATCTCAAACTGGGGTGAGTGAAAATATGCCAGCAGCACCAACAAATAGCAATGATAAGGCATCATCCAGTAGCTCGACCATTTCTACGACAAAAAGAACATTTACTATGCCAGTACAAATAACCGGTGTAAGTGATGTGTCGCAGGCTAGTATATTTGGCGGAACATCTATTACTTGGGAAAGTGGTAGCGTGTTTGATGCATCAAAGGACGAAAATGTAGCCGTTATTGGGACAAAGATTGCTACAAAAAATAGTCTTTCGGTTGGTTCGACTTTTAAGGCCTATGATACCAATATTAAAGTCGTGGGTATTTATGACGCTGGGACAACATTTGCTAATAACGGTGTTTTTGTATCTTTACCTGCCCTGCAAAGACTTTCTGATCAGGCAGGTAGTATCACCAGTGCAACCGCGGTAGTTAACTCACTTGATAATTTGAGTGCGGCTACATCAAGTATCAAAAGCACCTTAGGGGATTCGGCGGATGTTACAAGTAGCCAAGACACTGCAACTCAACTAGTAAAACCGCTTGAAAGCGTAAAAAGTATCGCACTATTTAGTTTAATAGGGGCAGCGATTGCTGGAGCTGTGATTGTTCTACTAACGATGTTAATGATTGTTCGTGAAAGGCGCCGTGAAATCGGCGTACTAAAAGCAATTGGGGCTTCAAAATTTTCAGTAATTAGGCAATTCGTAGTAGAATCTGTAACTTTAATGACATTTGGACTGATTGTTGGGTTAGGTATTGGAGTAGCTGCTGCAGCACCACTGACAAACATGCTTGTTGATAACAGTTCAACGTCTAGCCAAAATTCATCTACTCAACAGAGGGGACCGGGCATGGGCTTTGTACGCGCTAGTGGTATATTTAAAACAAGCCAGCAAACAATAGGCGATATTCAAACATCAGTAGGTTTTGACACTATTGGATATGGTATTTTGGCTGCAATGTTTATCGCTATTTTAGGCAGTGCCGTACCGGCGTATTTCATTAGTACAATCAAACCAGCGGAGGCTATGAGAAATGAGTAGAATATTAGAACTGAACAGCGTATGCAAAAAATTTACTCAGGGGGATTCTGACGTTAAGGCTGTTGATGGGGTAAACATTTCTATTGATAAGGGTGAATTTGTTTCGATTACTGGGAAAAGTGGTAGCGGGAAAAGCACACTACTCGGATTAATTGGTGCTCTCGACTCCCCGACTTCGGGGACTATCCTGATTGATGGCAAGGATGTGACAAAATTAAACAGCAGGAACCTTATTGATTATCGAAGGCAAAAAATTGGTTTTGTCTTTCAAAATTATAACTTGGTGCCTAACCTTAGTGCGATAGAAAATGTCATGTTACCAATGGAGTTTGCTGGGGCAAAAAGAAGGGAAAGGCTAAAACATGCAGGTGAGCTTTTAGATAATGTGGGGATAGAAGGGGATAAACAACTTCGCAAGCCAAACAAAATGTCGGGTGGAGAGCAACAGCGAGTCTCGGTTGCGAGAGCACTGGCAAATAAACCAAGCGTCATCCTTGCGGATGAGCCAACCGGGAATCTAGATAGTGAAAATGGTAAAAAAGTTTTTGAACTTTTACATGGCTTAACTAGAAATCACGACACAACGGTAGTAGTTGTAACGCACGATCTTGATATATCAGGTAAAACCGACAGAGTTTTCAATATTGTTGATGGTAAGATAAAAAATTAATTCTCTGCTCACATGACGCACTGCCAATAATGGCGGTGCGTCTTATGTTATATGGTTTAAAGTATTTTTAAGAAACAATCTGTCATAATAGAGCTTAAATGAAGGTATTAGTAGTTGAAGATGAACGACGGATAGCCCAGGCCATAAAAGAAGGTCTGATGGGTGAATCGTATGCTGTTGATATTGCCTATGATGGTGAAGATGGGTATAACACAGCAAGTGCTGACGAATATGATGCAATTATTCTTGACATTATGATGCCCGAAATGAACGGCTATGAAGTATGTAACAAATTACGCGAGGACGGTAATCATACCCCTATTATCATGCTAACAGCAAAGGATCAAGAGCGCGACATTATAAAGGGGCTTGACATGGGGGCAGATGACTATATATCAAAACCTTTTTCTTTTGAGGTGTTATTAGCTCGACTCCGCGCAGTTCTTCGCAGACCCAAAGAAAGCCTTGGCGAAGTACTCCAGGTTGGTCTATTGACCCTTGACCCGGTGGCAAAACGAGTTGAGCGAGAAGGCAAAGTTATCCAAGTTTCGGCTAAAGAATACGCAATTTTAGAATATTTAATGCGTCATCCAGGACAATTACTCAGCAAGAATAATATCATCAGCCACATTTGGGATTTCGATTCTGATGTCTTGCCAAATAACGTCGAAGTCTTTATTACATTTTTGCGACGAAAAATTGATAAACCGTTTAAATCACCACTTATCCATACGGTGCGAGGGTTTGGGTACAAGTTGAGCGAGGTCGAATAGATGATAATTAACGCCCAGGCTTTTTTTAAGACTAGAACAGTGCGTTTGGGTGCAACTTACCTAGCTATTATTATGACGATGTCCATTTTATTTAGTGTAATAATTTTTAGTATGTCCTCAAGACAGCTTGATCGTCCACTAGATTCGGGACCACGACAGATGGGTATTGGTATTATGATACAAGACGGATCGACTTTAAAAGATATAATGCAAAGAAGAGCTGATGCAGGTCGTACGGAATTGTTTCAGACGTTATTTATACTAAATATATTGATACTTATTGGCGGGGCTTTATTTAGCTACATGCTTGCCAGAAAAACCCTGAGGCCTATTGAAGAGGCAATGGATGCTCAAACCCAATTCGTGAGTGATGCCAGTCATGAACTTCGTACTCCGCTAACAGCTTTGCAAACTACTAATGAAGTAGCTCTTAGGAAAAAGCAAATATCATCGTCCGAAACCAAGACATTACTAAAAAATAACGTTGAAGAAATTGTCAAACTGCACGGTTTGACAAACGCTTTACTTCAGATTGTTCGCCACGACCAAATAGTTTTTACTAAAGAAATTGTATCACTCCAAGATGTGGTCAGCGAAGCAATGAGTTCAGTGATTACGTTAGCTCAGTCAAAAGATATTACGGTCGAGGACAAAGTACCTCTTTTAAGTGTAAATATCCATAAAAACTCACTAATCCAGGTACTTCAAATACTAATTGACAACGCTATTAAATATTCGCCAAACAAAAGTACAGTTAGCCTAAGTGCAGAACAAGTGGGTAATCACGTTATAATTTATGTTATTGACAAAGGAATCGGTATCGCCGAGTCAGACCAAGAGAAAATATTCACACGTTTTTATCGAGTTGATCAATCCAGGTCAAAAACAAAATCTGAGGGTTATGGTTTGGGATTGGCTATTGCAAAAACAATTTGTGATCATTATGGAATGAAGTTGACAGTTACTAGTAAAGAAAGTAAAGGTTCGACTTTTTCGGTACAAATAAAAGCTAATGTAGAGCATCAATAAATAGTTTATGCTGCGTGTCGTTCGGATACGACTAGTCCAGCAAAACCTGCAACCCCAACGCTTGTGTGAGTAGCCAGTACTTTACTCTCTTTGCCTTTTATGATTTTATATGGCTTTCCATCTTTGTCTTTTGCGAGGTGTATTTTGGGTTCTGACTCTTCAGTGTCCTTTGTCTCTTTTCTGATTCTTGCCGCTGCGACCGAACGTAAATTCTCTATCTGGGTTGATTCAAAATCGACAAAAGCGAACCTAACAGCGATACTGCCAAGTTCTCTTTCTGTAGTATAACTTTCAAGCCCTTCAAAAACATGTTCGACTATTGCGGCGTGAGCTCTTTTCCAATGTCGTTTTTTTGCTAACGGATAAAGCACGCCATCTTCATTTAGGCTTAACACGGGGACTATATCAAATACACCACCAACCATGCTTGCAGCCAATCCAATTCTACCGCCTCGTCTGAGGTGGCCGAGGTCAGAAAATCCCTGTGCTAAATACAAACCTTTAGATAACTCTTCAACTCTATTAACTAAATCATCGGCTGTTTCAAATTCACCATTTTTGTTTTCCGCATCAGCTTGGGCGACCAATAACCCTTGACCAACTGATAATGTTTTGGAATCGAATACTCTAATATTTGCAACTTTTTCAAGATCTTTCGCGGCAGATTCTGCAGAGTTTCTCGAGCCACTCATGCCGGGTCCATTACTCATAGGGATTACACCAATTTCCGTTATCCCAGATGCAATAATCTCACTAAAAATTTGTTCATAGTCAGCTGGATTTGGTTGAGAGGTAAGCAATTGGCCATTTTTTAGATTATAAAGAAACTCTTGTCTTTCTTTTTCTGATTCGAACGGATTATCGATCCATGTTTTGGATCGGTCGTCAGTTACAGCCACAATCTTGAAAGGTACCTCCGCCAGACCGGGATATCCGATTCTGTATTCATCAGGTAGGGAAGTTGCACTATCATGAACGATAGCTACTTTTTCATCTTCAAATTTCTCAAAACTCATTTTACATATTTTAACATGATAATTTGTATTAGCCAAACACACACCTTTTACTCAGAGGTATAACCTATTGCGATAATATTAGAAATAGTGTATAATAAACAAAGAATGTTATCTAAAAACGAAAAAGAATCAGGCACTTGTGAAAAAGAACCCAACTTCAAAAATGAGGTTGACTTCATAATTAGTAGGCCATTAAGTCCAGAGACTATCGATACCTATGCGGACGGGGCTTTGGCGGACTTAATTGATGTTATCGAACGGGCTACAGAATTTTATAACAGGCAACCCACCATTGTTGCTGAGTCGGACTTAGAAAAAGAAAGAGCAACTTTTAGTTATTTTGGCTTGGAAGACATCGAATTGATTTTGGATAATATTGACGATAAAGTGAATGAACTTCGTGATATTGATTTTGTGATTTCTAAAATACCCTCCGCAGAAGTTGTTATTACACCATCATGCGGGGTTGGTTGTTTACATGTCGTAGAACATGATGGGACATTTGGCGATAAGGGTAAGTTTGTTCCAAAATTAAAAACACTATTATTTGTTCTTGAAAACGATTTTAATGTCGATATCCACGACTTCAGGCAAATCAACCCTCACAAAGGTGAGAAAGAAGAAGGAACCTTGGAAAAAAGAAATTATTATTCTGTCGAACTTCCTGAATTAGACCGCAGCATACTCATTTGTGATGAGGCAGGAAACACTACATTTGTATTTGACAACGAAATTCTGCGACAAAAAGGTATAGGTAATGGGGATTTAATAAAAATACCTAAACCAGATATTAAAAAAATAATTAATGATAATCCTGGGTTTGGCCGAAAAGTTCCATATTCAAAAAATTTCGTACCCAGACTAATTGATGCTATTA
>CAZHFQ010000019.1:0-15562 GCA_964531915.1 uncultured Saccharimonas sp. (SeqCode)
CTCTAAACCAGCCAGCCTAGCTCCAGCCCCCAACTCACCCGTAGCTGACTGGCTAGCTACAGCCCAAGGTGACCACTACGGCAACTACTATGACTTAGTCACTAAACAATACGCTAACGTTACTAGAACCACACCTAAAACCATCTATGACCCAACCACCCAACACATCTACGACGTCCCAGCAAACAAACTAGCTATTAACCCTAGGAGTGATGGCAAAAGCGGACAAGAGGCTGTGATTGAGGAGGGGAGGAGTAATTATGTATTGAATTCAAGTTTTGAAACGAATTTAACTGACTGGTCAACAGCAAGCAAGGGCGTCTGTACAATCACAATAGATAACAGCACTTCTATATACGGTATAAATAGTGTAAAGTTTGATAAAAATTTAACAACTGACACGCCTTATGTGTGGGGGGGATATTCCCCTAGGACACCCGTTACGCAAGGTAGCTCTTATACATTCAGCACATATTATAAAAATAATCAATATTTTGGTATCGTTGGACAAATAGATTTACGCTGGTATGATTCAGGTTTCAATTTCATCAACGCAACTGCAAAGACGTTAGATTCCTCCACATCGTGGGTAAAAGGCGTAAATACAGCCGTTGCACCAGCTAATGCTGCATACGCCGATATAATGGTTAGGGCATATGGATCATTTGTTGGTCAAGTATGGTTTGATGCAATGCAATTCGAAACAGGGGGGTTTGCGTCATCGTATATACCAACTAATACCACGTCAGCTACTAGAAATACGGACGTAGTAACCGTACCTACCACAAGCTGGACTCAAAATCAGGGGACTTATGTAGCCGTAAGGGGGGCTAATCCATCTACTTCAACTTCAAGCATTCTAGTTCCAAATGCAGATGGGACTATCGGACTAAATTCAACATCAACTGTTGCTAGTATGTATTTGTACGATTCAACCAGTCATATTGCCTCAGCAACATACTTAAATACACCATTTGTTCAAGCTGGTACGTGGAATAATGGTACATTTCCTGCAGTTTTTGTAGACGGGGCAAAAACACAAGCATCCACGACAGGCGGTAACACATTTGAGGCGCTTTCTCCTAACGCAAGGATTGGCTCTCATCCATATTCATTAGGTTGGTTTAACGGTCCAATCCAGCGAATACTTACGTACACAACGGTGCTATCTGATTCTGATATAAATTCTCTTACGAACACAATAAAAAATGGTCCTCAGTGATGGCAGTAATAAACTTCACCTAGTTTACTTTTCGCATTAACTAATTGAAAATTGAGTTCTATTAACGCCCATTCAATCAAAAATGATTATAAAATTCGTTGACGGTTAACAGATAGTGTGCTAAAGTTAACTGGTAACTTATAAGATAATAAAAACAATTCTTGGTGAATTGGTAAGTCCGACTAGTGACGATACTGCCCTCCACCAAGAATTTTAAGTGGGAGCAAAAGGGCTATGAAAGCACTTCTCGGTACCAAAATTGGTATGACCCAAATCATTAGCAAGGATGGTGTTGCAGTACCTGTAACATTGATTCAAGCTGGCCCTGTGACTGTGACTCAGGTAAAGACTATCGAAACCGATGGCTATAGTGCAGTTCAGTTGGCATATGGTGAGGGTAAGAACCTGAGCAAGGCCGTGGCTGGTCATACAAAACCTGCCGGAAGTATACCAAAGCATATTCGGGAAATACGTGTTCCAGAACTACCAAAAGAACTCTCGGTAGGCAGTAAAATCGACGTAACAACCTTTTCATTGGGTGATATCGTTGATGCAACTGGCACAAGTAAGGGTAAAGGTTTTGCCGGAACTGTAAAACGGCATAACTTTAAGACAAGCCGACACACTCATGGTGGTCAAGGGGACGTACGAAAAGTTGGTTCAATTGGATCAATGTATCCACAGAAAGTTTTTAAAGGAAAACGAATGGCGGGACGAATGGGTCACGATCGAGTTACTGTAAAAAACCTAGTTGTAAGCTTTATTGACCAAGAAAATAATTTAATTGGACTTCGTGGAGCTGTCCCTGGCCCTAAAAAGGGATTGATTGTTATTGGAGGAAAAGAATAATGGCTGAAACTACAAAAACCACTACACCAAAGACAACACTTCCAAAAGATATTTTTGGGGTTGATGTTAGTAATCACGAACTGCTAAAACTTGCCTATGATAGTTTTCTTGCAAATGCACGTAGTGCACATGCAAATACGAAAAAGCGTGGAGAAGTAAGTGGTGGTGGCAAAAAACCATGGAAACAAAAAGGTACTGGACGGGCACGTTTTGGTTCATCGCGTAATCCTATTTGGCGTGGTGGTGGAATTGCTTTCGGTCCAACAGGGAACGAAAACCACACCAAGAAACTTTCAACTAGCAGTAAGCGTGTAGCTATAAAACAGGCTTTGACACTTGCCAACAAAGCAAAAAAAATTGTTGTTTTAGATTTTAAAACCACTGGCAAAACCAGTGAAGCTGTTAAATTTTTAGAAAAGAATAAACTTGAACGAAAAGTTTTATTAGTGGTTGATGAAAAAACGCCTCAAGTCCTACGTGCTACGAATAATATACAGAATATTTTACTAATCCGAGCGAATTACTTAAGTGTTTACCATATTTTAAACGCTGATAAAATCGTACTTTCATCAAAGTCTGTCCCGATTATTAAAGACTGGTTAACGAAGGGGGTTAAGTAATATGACAAAACCTATTAATATATTCCCACGCACGACCGAAAAGGCCTATGGACTAGCAAAAAATAATGTATATGTATTTGATGTGCCAGTTGATGCCAATAAAAGGCAAATTATCACTGCAGTCGAGTCACAATTCGGTGTTAAGACCACTGGAATCAAAACATTGGTGCAAGATGGTAAAGCTATACGTTTTTCAAAAGGCAAAAAATCACAACCTGGTAAAACATTCCGAAAAGATTCTAAAAAAGCCTATGTAACGCTTATTGAGGGTGACAGTATCAAGGTTTTTGATGAAGCTACCGATAAAGATGTCGACTCAAAGACTACTAAAAAGGAGAAAAAGTAATGCCTATTAAGCAATACAACCCAACAACTCCAGCTCGTCGTGGTATGACTAGTCAAGATTTGAGTGAAATTACCACTAAAAAACCACTAAAAAGTCTAGTAAAAAGTAAAAAGCAGAACGCTGGCCGTAATAATACTGGTCGAATAACAGTTCGACATCGTGGAGGTGGTGTAAAGCGTCATTATCGCTTGGTTAACCACAATCTTGCAGATGGTCTGAAAGTTACTGTAGAGGAAATCGAATACGATCCAAATCGAAGTGCTAGAATTGCTCGTGTCAAAGACCAACACGGCCTTTTCCATTACATTTTGGCCGACTCATCAATGGAAAAAGGCAAAAGTATAACCAGCGGTCAAAATGCTGCAATTGAACTTAGTAACCGATTGCCACTTTCTAAAATACCAATTGGTTCACAAATTTATGCAATTGAAATTCATCCAGGAAAAGGCGCACAAATGGTACGTTCAGCCGGGGCAAAAGCTCAACTTATGGCCAAAGAAGGTGATTATGCGCAAGTTCGTTTACCTAGTGGTGAAGTTCGTAGATTCCGTCAAGAAGCAACTGCTACTATTGGTGTTGTTGGTAATATCCAGCATCAGAATATAAAAGTTGGCTCTGCGGGACGAAATCGACGAAAAGGCATCCGTCCAGGTGTTCGTGGTGTAGTAATGAACGCAGCCGATCATCCGCATGGTGGTGGTGATGGCGGACGACACGGCACAGGGAAACCACCTCAGACACCATGGGGTCAATTAACACTTGGATATCGAACCAGGCGTCGTAAGGACGTTAGTAAGTTGATAGTTAAGAGTCGCCATGACGCGAAAAGGAAGAAGTAAATTATGAGTACCGTTAGAATTAACTCTGAAAAAACGAACATTATAACCGAATTAGAAAACTTCACACAAGGAAAGGAATCTTAACGGCATGAGTCGCTCACTAAAAAAAGGACCGTTTGTAGATTTTAAACTTGCTAAGAAAGTCGCAGCACTTACTACTGACGATCGTACGGTCATCAAAACATGGGCACGTTCAAGCACTGTAAGCCCAGAAATGGTTGGACGTACAATTGCTGTCCATAATGGCAGATTACACGTTCCTGTTCTTATATCGGAGAATATGGTTGGACATAAACTTGGTGAGTTCAGCCCGACACGTAAATTCCGCAAACATGGTGGAAAGGATAGAAAATAATGGCAAATTCACCACAAACCGTTCGTGCATACGCCGAAGGAGTTGAGCAAACTCCAAGAAAAGTATCTTTAGTAGCTAGTTTGGTTAACAATCGCTCAGTTGCAGACGCTATTGTTATTTTGTTACACACAACTAAAAGGGCTGCTTTACCAGTTAAAAAAGCGATTGAAAGTGCAAAATCTAACGCAATAAACAATCATGGACTTGATGGCAAAACCTTAATGATTACCACAATGTCAGTCACCTCAGGGATTCGATTAAAACGCGCCAAAGCCGCCGCAATGGGTCGCCCGCGTTATTTCCAAAAGAAAACAGCGAATATTTTAGTTGAATTAACAGGCGACATTAAAACTAAGAAAACTGCAAAGAAGACTACGGATGCTGAAAAAACATCTGATTCAAAAACTAACGAAAAGGAGAAAAAATAATGGGAAATAAAGTTAACCCAATTAGTTTTCGTATTCAGGTTCATAAGAACTGGGACTCTCGTTGGTTTGCTGGCAAAAAAGATTTTGCAAAATGGCTACTCGAAGACATTCGTATCCGCAAATTAATTGAAAAAAGATTCGAAAGTCGGCCAACTATAAGTCGTATTGAAATCGAGCGATCTGCGAATTTAATCACAATAACTATACACACAGCCAAAGCCGGGGTTGTAATTGGTCGTGGCGGGGCTGGCGTTACTGAACTCAAAGGTTTGATTGAAAAAATTGCATCATTACCTGCCAGGTTAAATATAGAAGAAGTCAAACGACCAGAACTTTCTGCCAAACTTGTGGCTGAGAATATTGCCAGACAACTTGAAAGACGTGCAAATTTCCGTCGAGCTATGAAAATGACAGCACAAAATACAATGAATGCTGGTGCAAAAGGTATTCGCATTCAGATTGCAGGAAGATTGAATAATGCAGAAATGGCACGTACAGAAAAAATGATTGAAGGCAGCGTTCCACTACATACGCTTCGGGCTGACATTGATTACCATGGTGCAAGGGCAAAAACTCCTGTTGGAATTATGGGGGTTAAGGTCTGGATTTATAAAGGTGAAAGGGTTTAGTCGATATGTTACTACCGAAGAAAACTAAACATCGAAAAGTCCGTAAGGGCAAAAATGACGGCGTAGCAACTCGCGGTCAATATGTTGCCTTTGGAGATTTCGGTCTACAGTCGCAATCGAATGAACGAATCACCAGTCGTCAAATCGAAGCAGCCAGACAGGCAATGACCAGACATATTGCGCGTGGTGGCAAGATTTGGATTAGAATTTTCCCCCATACACCTGTTACACGTAAGCCGCTTGATGTAAAAATGGGGAGTGGCAAGGGTAATCCTGAATTTTTTGTCGCAAAAGTCAAGGCTGGAACGGTTTTGTTTGAAATGAAGGGCATTGATGAAGCCGTGGCCAGGGAAGCTATGAGACTTGCGTCTCATAAGCTACCAGTTAAAACTAGGTTTATCGTAAGGGAGCAAATCTAATGGCTACCACCAAAACCACGAAGAAAACTGCTAAAAAAACCGAGGCGGTTAAGTCTATGGATCAATTGCATAAAGATTTGGAATCCAAAATAAATGATTTAATCGAAGCAAAACGCGGACACAAGCTTGGAGAGTTAACCAACCCTCGTGTCATTACGCTTACACGTAAAGAAATAGCTCGACTTCACACTGCCATCAGATCAACCGAGATATCAAACCGTCACATAGCGGAAAAGGAGAATAAGTAAATGGCCAAGACATTGACAGGCGTCGTTACGTCAAACGCAGCGAATAAAACTATTACCGTCACTGTTACTAGTCGTGAAACGCATCCAATTTATGGGAAGCAGTATTCAGTTAACCGAAAATATGCAGCCCATGATGAAGAAAATATTGCGAAAAAAGGCGATAAAGTTGTAATTTCAGAAATTCGACCTGTATCAAAGAGTAAATCATTCAAACTCGAAAAGATTATTGAAAAATCACACGGTTCTATCCAGCTTAAGGACGAAGAGGTTGAGGTTTAGTATGATTCAACAAGAAACACGTCTAAAAGTTTGTGATAACTCTGGAGCAAAAGAAATCCTTTGTATTCGAGTACTTGGCGGTACAAAAAAGCGCTATGCGAAGGTTGGCGACATTATCGTCGCGACTGTTAAAATTGCAACCGCTATTGGCGTGGTTAAACGTAAGTCGGTGGTTCGGGCTGTGATTGTACGTACACGCGATCAAATTCAACGAAAAGATGGTTCTACTATCGTCTTTGATGATAACGCGGCAGTAATTATTGGTGATGATAAAAACCCAAAAGGTACTCGTGTTTTTGGACCTGTTCCGAGAGAACTTCGGGATATGGGTTATTCAAAAATTATTAGCCTTGCACCGGAGGTACTTTAATATGACAACAATCAAACGAATTAGAAAGGATGATTTTGTTAAGGTTATCAGCGGCGCTAACAAAGGCACGACTGGAAAAGTTTTGTCAGTCCAAACAAAAAATAACACGGTATTAATTGAAGGTATTGGGACAATGCATCGTAACGTAAAACCAAGTCGACAAAATCCTCGTGGAGGTCACAAGGATATTCATGTTCCAACACCAATTCACAAGGTCGCGCTGGTAGTAAACGAAAAAACTGGTAAATCCAGCCGAGTTGGTCTAAGTAAAAACGAAAATGGCGAAACCATTCGCATCGCTCGTCAAAATAATAATAAGGAGATAAAGTAATGGTTAAAACAGATGTTATAACAATCACGACTCCTCGCCTGAAAGCCTTGTATAAGGATACTTATACTAAGGAACTACAAGCCGAATTGAATTTAAAAAATATTCATCAAGTTCCAAAACTTGAAAAGATTGTAGTCAGCGTTGGGACCGGTAAAAATAAAGATGACAAACATTATTATGAAGTCGTAAAAAATACCCTAACAAAGATTACTGGACAACATCCTATTGATAGAATGGCTAAAAAATCAATTGCAAGCTTCAAAATTCGAGCCGGTTTGAATCGTGTTGGGCTTAGCGTAGTTCTTCGAGGACCACGAATGTATGAGTTTATGGATAGATTTGTTAACGTTTCATTGCCTAGAACTCGCGACTTCCATGGCGTTAGTCTAAAAGCTTTTGACAAGGCTGGAAATTACAATTTTGGCGTTATAGAACAATCAATTTTCCCCGAACTTTCATTTGAAGAAACTCAGGTGCTGCATGGATTACAGGTTACATTTGTTATTTCTGGTGGTAACGCACAGTATTCTAAGGCTCTATTAGAAAAATTTGGTTTACCATTTGAAAAGCAAGGAGGTAAAAAGTAATGGCTAAAAAATCCGCAGTAGCACGCGACGAAAAACGTAAAAAGATGATTTTGAAATACGCCGACAAACGAGCCGAACTTAAGGAATTAGGTGATCAAGAAGGTCTGGCAAAATTGCCACTTAATAGTTCGCCTACTCGTTGGAAAAATCGCGATGTTCTTGAGGGAAGACCACGAGCATACATGCGAAGGTTTGGTTTGAATCGTATTAATTTCCGAGAAAAGGCCTCAAAAGGCGAAATTCCTGGTATAACAAAGAGTAGTTGGTAGGAAAGGAATAAATTATGACATTACAAACAACTGATCCAATCGCTGACCTACTAACTCGCATTCGAAATGCAATAATGGTAGGAAAAAATGAAGTACGAGTTCCTTCAAGTAAATTAAAAGTTACAGTTGCAAAAGAGCTCAAAAAAGCTAATTACCTGAATGAAGTTAAGGTTGAAAGCACGAAACCGCGAAATACTTTGGTTATTACAATAAATCAACCTGGAGAAAATGCCAATATTACCGAAATCGCTCGACTTTCAAAACCTGGACGACGTGTTTATGCCAGCGCAAACGATATTCCAAGAGTCAAAAATGGTCGAGGTATGGTTTTAATTAGTACTTCAAAAGGTGTAATGCCAGGTCATGTTGCATTCAAGCAACGACTTGGTGGTGAATTATTATTAACGGTTTATTAAACAAAGGAGAAATATGAGTCGAATCGGAAAACTACCAATTGACATCCCAACCGGTGTGATAATCACGGTTGACTCAGATAATGTATCAGTCAAAGGACCTAAGGGCGAATTGACCGTTCCACATCTGAGCGATGTAATTGTTTCAATTGATGGCAGTCAAGCAATCGTAAATCGTAAAGACGACGAACGAATTGCCAAGGCACAACACGGTCTCCAGCGAGCATTACTAAATAATGCTGTGATTGGTGTTACTAAGGGGTACGAGACAAAACTGGAAGTCAACGGAGTTGGCTTTAGGGTTAGTGGCGGTGGTCAAGAAATTGAAATGCTGTTGGGCTTTTCACACCCTGTTAAATACAAAGCACCAGAAGGAATTTTGCTTACGGTCGTAAAAATGACCATAACAGTCTCTGGTATTGATAAACAAGCTGTCGGTCAGTCAGCTGCAGAAATTCGTAAAATCAAGAAACCAGAACCATATAAAGGTAAAGGTATTAAATATAGCGATGAAACTGTACGCCATAAGGCTGGAAAGGCTGGAAAATAATGAGTCCCGTTAGAATTGTCGAAATGAAATCGAGTCTCATTGCCGGTTTAGCTAATTTAGTCCAAGAAAGGGAGTTCTAACGGAATGAGTAATTTAGATAAGAAAATTCTTAACCGAGACCTCAGAAAAGGCCGTGTTCGTGCAAAAATTTCTGGAACGTCCAAAAGACCACGTTTAACGGTAAATATTAGTAATATACACGTTAATGTACAATTAGTTGATGATACAAAACAGCATACAATCGCTGCCAGTACTACGGTAGGTACAAAGCAAACGGGTACGGCAACTGAAAAAGCCGCATTTGTTGGAATGGATATTGCCAAAAAAGCTAAAAAGGCTAAGATTAGCGAAGTTGTTTTCGATAGAAATGGTCATAAATATGCAAAACGATTAAGTGCTCTGGCGGATGCAGCACGTAAGGAAGGATTAAAGTTTTAATATGGCTGAAGCTATTTCAAAATCTCAAGCTGGATCACGCGGATCAAGGCAGAACAAAGGACGACGTGACATGCCAGTCGAGCCAAAAGAATATCAAGAACTGGTTATAAATATCGATCGTGTAGCTCGAGTAGTAAAAGGCGGACGACGATTTCGTTTTAAGGCTCTTGTTGTGGTTGGGAACGATAAAAATAAAGTTGGTATTGGAGTTGCAAAGGGTTCGGATGTCCAAACTGCAATTGCAAAGGCAACCGAGGTTGCCAAAAAACACATAATTGTAATAGCTATTGAAAAGGATACAATCCCACATGATTGTGAGTTGCAATATTCTGGGGCGAGGGTACTCATTAAACCAGCCTCACCTGGTACAGGTATAATTGCCGGCGGTGTTGTCCGTTCAATAATTGGCGTTACGGGAATACGTGATGTACTTACAAAATCACTTGGTTCAACTAATAAGGTTAATATTGCGTATGCAACAGTTGAGGCGCTTAGGAGTCTTGTTCCAAGGAATGAATGGCTAAATACTCCTACTAAAAAGCCTATTGTAAAGAAAGTTGCCGAGAAGGAGAAAGAATAATGACTAAATATAACGAACTTAATATTTCCAAAAACAAAACACCAAAGCGTGTTGGTCGTGGTATCGCAGCTGGGCAAGGTAAAACTGCCGGACGTGGTACAAAAGGTCAAAACTCTCGAACTGGCAAGAAAAAAGGTTCTAATTTTGCCGGTGGATCACGCACATTAGTTACAGCAATTCCCAAAGCACGAGGCTTTAAATCGTTACGAACACCCGCCCAGGTAGTGTATCTGGATCATTTAAATGCTTTTAAGGGAAAAGTTGTTGACAACAAATCACTATACGATGCCGGTTATATCTCATCCCCATATCAAGCTGTAAAGGTTATTTTGAGAGGAGAATTAACTGCAAGCATTAATCTTCAGGTTTTCGGTGCTAGCAAAAGCGTAAAAGACGCTGTAATAAAGGCTGGTGGCACATTCGTAAAAACTGCTGTACCATTGAAACAGAGTGTGAAGGCTGATAAAAAAAGTAGCAATAAATAGGTAACTTCTCTAAAACAGAGAATTTGATAATCGAGATACGGCAAAAGGGGTAACATCAAACAATGAATTGGAAAACAGTCCTAAAATCATTAAAAAACCGCGATATGCTAAAGCGAGTTCTTATAGTGCTTGGGATTATTGTTGCATACCGATTACTTGCCCATATTCCTGTCCCATTGGCTGAACCAACTCAACTCAAGGAAGTAATTAATAGCCTTATTGGTAAATCTGATTTTGGTGGATTTTTAAATTTGCTCTCTGGTGGTGCATTAACTAGCTTTTCAATAATCCTTGTTGGTATGAGTCCATTTATTACTGCATCGATTATTACTCAACTACTGACCAAAGCTATTCCAAAGCTCGAAGAGTTGCATAAAGATGGTGAATCAGGAAGACGAAAAATCAATCAATGGACACGAATTATCAGTGTCCCGCTTGCAATTGTCCAATCAATCGCATTCGTATTCATTCTTCGACAAACTGTTCTGGCAGGGAACACGACAGTTCTTGCAAACTCATCATTACTAGATTGGGGTGTAGCTATAACTGCTATGGCTGCAGGCTCAATTCTTTTGATGTGGTTGGGTGAATTAATTACCGAACAAGGTATTGGAAATGGTATAAGTTTAGTAATATTTGCTGGTATTGTTAGCCAAATTCCATCTATGCTTGCTACCCTAGCCAGCTCGTTATTTGATACCTCGAAGGGCGTATTGCATGTATTTAACTGGTTTTCAATTCCAGTTAATCCAGTTTCGTTTTGGGTTGCACTTGGACTCGGACTGGCGTTTTTAATTATTTTATATATATTAGTTAAAATTAATGAAGCTCAAAGAGTGATTACTATTAATTATGCCAAGCGTGTTCAAGGAAATACTAGTTATGGCGGGATAAAAAGCATTTTGCCAGTTAAATTAATATCAGCAAACGTTATCCCGATTATTTTTGCTGTATCATTTTTATCACTTCCTGCATTTTTAGGACAAATTCTAAAGGCTACTAATAATCCGACATTTTTAGGACTTGCTAACAATTTAATCGCTTGGTTCCAGACACCAAGTCCAGGATCATTTACCGGCTCGTCACTCCAGGCGTTTATTTATCCTGCTGTCTATTTCTTACTTGTTATTGCTTTTACGTATTTTTATACGGGTATTGTTTTTAACTCAAACGAAATTGCTGAAAATCTGCAAAAACAAGGTGGTTTTATTGATGGTGTTAGGCCAGGTAAGCAAACAGAAAACTATCTTTCTCGTACGGTTAATCGGTTGACATTATTTGGGTCGTTAGCCCTTGGAACCGTGGCTGTACTGCCATTTATAGGTGAATTCTTACTGTACAATCTTGCCGGCATCACTGGAACAAAGCTATCAATTAGCGGCACGGGTCTGTTAATTGTAGTCTCAGTTGCACTTGAGTCTCTGCGTCAGATTAATTCTCGGGCACTGATGGTTACATACGACGATTATAAATAAAATATTGACATCAAATTTGGGTACGATATAATAGTATCTACAAATAGGGTTCGGGTACACAGTTACACGGGCTAATACTTTTTTGTGAGTTACTCTTTACGTAAGTTTATATTTCGTGTATAATTACGAGCTGTAACTTATGACAAGTCAAAAGGAAGTAATCAAATTGCAAGGGAAGGTGGTGGAATCACTGCCTAATACTCAATTTAAGGTTGAACTTGAAAACGGTCATAGTATAATCGCCCACATTTCAGGGAAAATGCGTAAGCATTACATCCGACTTGTGCCAGGTGATAAAGTGGAAGTCGAGTTGACCCCCTACGATCTTAGTAAGGGCAGAATCACTTTTCGCTTAAAAGATTAAATTAATGTAAATAGGAGTTTTTGAACGCTTATGAAAGTTCGCACAAGTGTCAAAAAAATCAGTCCTGATGATCAACTAGTACGCCGTAAAGGGGTATTAAGAATCATTAACAAGAAAAAACCTAAGAACAAGCAAAGGCAGGGTTAAGTATGGCTCGAATTGCTGGAATTACCATTCCATCAGAAAAGCAAGTTGAAACCGCTTTGACGTATATTTACGGCATTGGTCCAAAATTTGCTAAGAGCATCCTTGTGGCGGCCAAAGTAGAGCCGACCACTCGGGTGAAAAATCTCACCGAGGCTGAGCAGCAGCGCCTACGTGAAGTAATCGATTCTGATTACACAGTAGAAGGCGATTTACAGCGTTTGGTAACAAATAATATTAAGCGTCTAAAGGATATTAGTTCTTATCGTGGTTTGCGCCACAAGAACGGACTTCCTGTTCATGGTCAACGTACTCGTACGAATGCACGAACTCGCAAGGGTAAAGGTGTGGCTGTTGGTGGAACACAAAAGAAAGCGGCGTCTAAGACGTAGAAAGGAATTGACATATGGCAGATGCAAAAACAACCAAAAAAAAGCAACGCCGATCAGTTCCCGCTGGTCAGATTCACATACAAGCAACATTTAATAATACAATTGTAACTTTTTCAGATAAAAGCGGAAATGCGCTGGCTGCATCAAGTGCAGGTGCGACAGGTTTTCGTGGGAGTAAAAAAGGAACGGCGTATGCAGCTCAAATCGCTGCTGAAAAGGTTGCCGAAATCGCTAAAAGTCAATTTGGCCTTAAAACCGCTGATGTATTTGTCAAGGGCGTCGGTTTGGGACGTGAGGCAGCAATTAGAGCACTCTCTGGCTATGAAATTTCAGTAGATAGTATCAAAGACGTAACGGGTATACCGCATGGCGGTGTTCGCCCACGTAAAGCGAGAAGGGCATAACATGGCAAGAGACACGTCCCCAATAGTAAAACAAAGCCGGCGTGAAGGTTATATTATGCACCCCAAGGCTGCAAAAGTTATGGCAAAAAAGACCGGTATCCCTGGTATGCATGCTCATGGACGTCAAGGCAAACCAAGTCTTTATTTGACGCAACTTCGTGAAAAGCAAAAAGTTCGTCGTACATATGGACTACTAGAAAAGCAGTTCGCAAAATTGATGGACGAAGCCGACCGCTCAACAAACCGCGGCGGGCTATTACCTGGCGAATATTTGCTTCAACTGTTAGAGCTTCGACTTGACAATGCCGTATATCGCGCTGGTTTTGCAACTAGTCGACGCTCGGCACGCCAACTTGTCAGCCATGGCCACTTCCTTTTGAATGGCCATCGTGTTGACATACCATCAATTCGCTTAAAAGCTGGTGATGAACTAACTGTTCGTCCAAAAAGTACAAAATCAGGTTACTTTAGTCAGATTGATGAAGTAATAAAGAATACCTATCAAGGACCTCTTGGCTGGCTCAAGAGTGATCAAAAAAAATTAACCATTTCAATAACCGGCTTGCCAACCCGTGACGAAGCCGAGCCAGATATCAAAGAACAACTAATCGTTGAGTATTACTCACGTTAAATTCGCCGTATAGCGAACGCCATAAAGCAAGAAGGAGCAAATAAATTATGACAAAAGTTATTTACAACCCAGCACTAGCAAAAATTGACGAACACAATTCAACAAGTGCGACATTTGATATCGAGCCACTTCATGCAGGATACGGAAATACTCTTGGGAACAGCCTTAGGCGGGTTCTATTATCTAGTATTGAAGGTGCTGCCGTCGTAGCGTTCCGTGTAGAAGGTGCCAGCCATGAATTTACAACAATTCCTGGGGTTAAAGAAGACGTTATTGATATGATGCTAAATATTAAAAATATCAGATTCAAAACATTCAGTGACGAGCCAATTGAACTGCGTCTAGAGAAAAAAAGTGCTGGTTTAGTCTGTGCCAAGGATATTAAAACAACCTCAGATGTTGAAGTAATAAATCCCGATCAAGTTATCTGCAATATCGATGATCCAAAAAAATCAATTCTGATTGATTTAGTTGTCGAATCTGGCCGTGGATATCAACCAATCGAGGATTCGAGTATGAAAAGAATTCACAGCGACATGATTGCGGTTGATGCAATTTTTAGTCCAGTTTTACGTGTTCGATATAAAGTTGAAAACACACGCGTAGGTCAGGAATCTAACCTTGACAAATTATTACTCAGCATTGAAACTGATGGCTCTATTTCACCAAAGGATGCCTTCGAAGAAGCTGCAGCAATTTTAGTTAATCAGTATACTGCACTTTCTGGCTCGACGGTTGTTGACTTTGCTCCACCACTAGGCTTGGACGCTGAAAATGAAAAAAACGAACTAAATACGCCAGTAGAAGAATTGAATCTTACCGCCAGAACTGCCAATGCATTGATTAATAACGAAATTCGTACAGTTCACGATCTAGTTACACTTAGTGAGCAAGATTTACGCGAACTTAAAGGTTTTGGTTCCAAGGCACTTGACGAAGTAAACGAGAAATTGGCGGAATTGGAGCTTTAATATGCATCGACACGGCTATATAGGACGCAAATTCGGTCGCAAACGCGATCAAAGAAATGCTCTAATGAAGGGGCTTGCCACTAGTTTGGTTATGCATGGAAAAATCGAGACAACCCTCCCAAAAGCCAAAGAATTAGTACGTTATATTGAAAAAATAATTACCAAAGCTAAAAAAGGTGGTCTTGATAACCGACGCAAGGTTATTGCAACTCTTAGCACTCAAGAGGCAGCATTTCGTTTATTTGATGTTATTGCCCCTCAACTTACTCAACGTAAAAGTGGTCATGTCAGAGTAAAACGTACCTCGATCCGTGTTGGCGATGGCACTCAAATGGCAAATATCGAATTTGTTGATGAAATTAAGGAAACTCCTAAAAAATCTGACGATAATGATGAAGAGGAGGAGAAATCGTAATGGTAAACTCAAAAACCTATTCTCAGAAACAAGCTGATGTTAGTCATCAATGGATTTTGATTGATGCATCAACGGCTCCTCTTGGACGAGTCGCTGCTGTGATTGCAAAATATCTAATTGGGAAATATAAACCTACATATACTCCGCATATTGATAATGGTGATTATGTAGTGGTTATTAATTCCGAAAAAGTTGTTGTTACTGGCGCAAAAGAAACAGATAAAAAGTATTACCGACACTCAGGTTTTCCTGGGGGAATTTCGGAAAAAAGTCTAGGGCAAATCCGCGAAAAGTTTCCAGAACGAATTATTACCGAAGCCGTTAAGGGTATGATTCCTCGTAATAAGCTAGCGGCCGAGAGATTAAAACGACTACGTGTTTTTGTTGGTAATGAACATACTCACGATACTCAAGCTCCTAAGAAAGTTGAGGTTATGTAATATGGCTGAATCAAAATATCTTTATGGTCTAGGTAGGCGAAAGAGTGCGACCGCACGAGCACGCCTATA
>CAZHFQ010000020.1:0-14241 GCA_964531915.1 uncultured Saccharimonas sp. (SeqCode)
GAACTTTTTGGTTTATTGAACGATCGTCATTACTTTTTTGGAAGTGTATTAAATCATATTTCTTAACACCATCTTTGTATTTAATATGGATTTCGTCTGCGTCCGCCCTTGTGACTTCACCACCACTATCTGCAAGAACCAATTGGCTTGTGTTCTTTGCAATATCAGCTTCGATTCCCGTACCGACAGTTGGAGATTCAGGAATTAACAGAGGGACTGCTTGTTTTTGCATGGCTGAGCCAGTTAGTGACCTATCAACGCGATTCTTTTCAATAAACGGGATCAATGCCGCCGAAGAGCCAAGAATTTGTTTATGGGATGCGTCAATATAGGTAACCTCACTTGCATCGACTTGCTCTGGCAAAATACCGTTTCTAGCACTAACCCTTTCGTCGACAAATGAGCCATCTTTGTTTAATTTAACACTCGCGTCAGCAATAACTTCGACAATTTCTTGAGCTGCATCTAAATAAATTATTTTTTTTGTAGCTTTCCCATCAACAACTTTTATGTATGGAGTTTCAATAAAGCCATATTCATTAATTCGAGCGAATGTTGCAAGATTCAAAACGAGACCAATATTTGCACCTTCTGGAGTTTCAATAACACAAATACGACCGTAATGGGTCGGATGCGCATCTCGTACATCGAACCCTGCACGTTCGCGTGATAAACCGCCTGGCCCCATCGAGCTTAGGCGTCGTTTATGGGAAAGTTCTGAAAGTGGGTTTGTCTCGTCCATTAATTGCGAAAGTTGTGAGCTTGCAAAGAATTCTCGTACAGCCGCAACAACTGGTCTTGCATTAATTAATTGACTAGGTGTGACAGTTTCAATATCACACATACTCATTCGATCCATAGCATTACGTTGCATTCTCAGCATACCAACGCGGAATTGACGTGATACAAGCTCGCCGACTAGTTTTACGCGCCGATTTGATAGTGAATCGATATCATCTGGTGAATCCTGAGTGTTATTCAAACGAATAATTTCACGGATAATTGCAACGATGTCTGTTAATTGAAATACGCGGTTTTCGGTTGTATTGGGTAGTTTTAAGCCAAGTCGTTGGTTCAATTTAAATCGACCAACTCGACTATAGTCAAAACGCTTAAAATCAAAAAACATTCTTTCAATCATGCTTCGGGCATTATCAACTGTGGCAAGATCACCAGGACGTAATCGCCTATATACTTCAATTAATGCTTCATTTGAACCCCTTGCTGAATCTTTTTCAAGAGTTGATTCAATGTATTTTACATCACCAGTGTCAATATCATCAAAAAGACTTTTAATTTCAGAGGTTTTACTATATCCAAGGGCTCTGAGAAGTGTGGTAATCGGTAATTTGCGACGTCGATCTATTTTAACGTAAATCGCACCGTTGGCTGCGGTTTCAATCTCTAACCATGAACCGCGACCTGGGATAAGTTTTGCACCATAATAGTTACGAGCAATTGCCTTATCTGCGGTAAAAAACACTCCGGCACTTCTAATTAATTGAGAAACAATAACACGTTCAGTCCCATTTATAATAAATGTACCCCTATCGGTCATCCATGGATAATCACCAAGGTAAATCTCTTGTTCTTTTACCTCACCGGTTATCTTATTTGTAAGTTCCACATTAACATGAAGTGGAGCATCAAACGTTAGGTTATTCTCTTTTGCTTCTTGTTCGTTGGTTTTTGGATCTTGAAATTTGTATTCTTTAAATCGTAATGACAATTTTTGGCCAGTATAATCATCGATCGGATTTAGCTCTGAAAAAATTTCACTAAGTCCAGTTTCGACGAAATCTCGCCAGCTGTCTTTTTGATGTACAATTAAATTTGGTAATTGTAACGCTGTCCCGGCTTCACTAAAAAAAACACGTTTAGTGCTAGTAGGCTTTTTTTTTGCCATAGGTGGTGTTTGCTCCTCGCAAAATATGATTTATATAGTTGGTTTCGCCGTCTGGCGAAAGGGGTTCTTGGCGCCGAAGATTCCCTTAACTGCGCTAGGTTCTATTGCACAATGCCACCTGCACGAAAAACACATTAAACGACAGCTACACTACTTCTTGTCCACCATTGTGATGGATATGTGATATATAGTCAAGTTTTTTTATGATTTCGTAATCACTTCGTCAATAAGTCCGTATTCTTTAGCTTCTTTTGGAGTCATCCAGTAATCTCGTTCCATATCAGATTTAATTTTCGAGAGTTTTTGACCAGTCTGTTTTGCAAATAATTCCACTAGCATTTCTTTTACAGCCAAACCTTCTTTTAGGTCAATTTCCATGTCTGTAACTTTTCCGCGAGTCGCATGCGATGGTTGGTGAATCATTACCTTACTATGAGGAAGTAAAAATCTTTTACCTTTAGTACCGCTCGAAAGTAAAAACGCTCCCATACTAGCCTGCAACCCAATCCCGATTGTTTGGACATCAGGTGAAATATATTGCATTGTGTCATATATTGCCATTCCATCATAAACACTTCCGCCAGGGCTATTTATATACAATTTTATATCTTTTTTTGAATCAACATATGCTAAGTGAATTAACTGAGCAACAATTGTATTTGCAGTGTGTTCGTCAACTTGCTCTCCAAGAAAAATAATTCTTTCATTTAACAGACGTGAATAAATATCGAATGCGCGTTCACCTTCGAACGTTTTTTCGATAACCGTTGGGATTAAATAGTTAGATGGTTTTTTCATCCCGTTAGAGCTCCTATCTAATTTTATAAATTCGATCATTTTTAATCCAGTTAAAGTTGCCAAACATACATATATACATTTTAAAAACTCTAACGGAATTCTTTACTGTTCTATTATACAATATTTTTACTTTATATTGGTGGGTTGGTCGGTCGAAATGAGATTGCGGTCTTTATTTCGTATTTAATTCTACCAAACGCTCAACAGTTTTATCAGTCAAAAGTCGGTTGGCGATATCTCGTCTGACTTCGGGTTGTTCGAATTGTTTTAAGGCTTCCGCATTATTGGCATACTGTTTTTTAAAGTTGTCAACTTGAACATCGAGCTCATCATTCGTTGCTTCAATTTTTTCTTGCTTGCTAAGTTCAGCCAAGACCAAACCGGCCTGGACACGTTTAGTCGCAACATCTTTTACTTCAGTTTCAAGCCATTTTTCTTTGGATTCAAAGCCCTTATTTTCTAAATATTGTTCGATTGACATACCTTGGTACATTAGATTATTTACAAAATCTTGTTCAATTGATTTTGCTTGATCAGCTACTAGAATTTCTGGGATTGGGACATTACTGACGGAAACTAGTTGCTTTACTAGGCTGTCTTTCAATTTTTCATTGGCTTCGTGCTGTTTCTGCGCTAGTAGTTCGCGTTTAATATCAGCCTTCATATCTGCCAATGTCTTAAATGGTCCGGCTTTAGCGGCTAGTTTATCATTAATTTCTGGCAACACAACTTCATTGATGGTTTTTAACGTAACAGTAAAGACAACTTTTGCGCCCTTTAAATCAACCGATTGATAATCAGATGGGAATGTTAAACTTAAATCAAACACCTCCCCGGTCTTGTGTCCAACAACCCCTTCCTCAAACCCAGGTATGAATTGGTTTGAACCAAGTGTTAAATTATAGTCGTTCCCGGTACCACCATCAAAAACCTTTTTGTTCTTTTTTCCGACAAAGTCAATGACCGTTTCGTCACCAAGTTTGGCAGCACGTTTTACATCTTTTTTTTCAGCCAAACTTTGACGAATACGCTCAATAGTGTCGTTTATCTCAGACTCGCTTACGGAAATTTTTTCTTTATCTGCCTTCAGCTTCTTATAGTTGCCAAGCTTTACTTTCGGTAAAATCTCAGCTTCGGCAGTAAACTCCAATAATTCACCTGGTACAAATTTCTTTACCTCAACCGCTGGACGATCAAGTGCTTGAATTTTACTTTCCAAAAAAGCGGCGGCTACTGATTTACTAACAGCGTTATCAATTGTTTGTTCTTGCAGTTTATTTGGATCAATTTTTTTAGCAGCAACTTCAACAGGTGTTTTACCTTTTCTAAACCCCGGAACTTTTACGTCTTTAGCTAACTTTGCAGTAGCAACCTGTTCAGCGATAGCCAGCTCCTCGGCATCTAACACAATTGAAAATTCGACCTTTGTGTCGGATATATTTTTTACAGTTGTTTTCATCGTGTTAGAAACCTCCTTCAATTAACTTTTGTTTGTAAATGATGCATTTTAACTCTACTGTGCAGTTTTTAACGTGATTCATCCATTCTCCTTTTTCTGATTTGCAAATAATTCTACAAGTTCAGCAAATTTTAGTTTATATTCTTTGGATTCATCAATATTTTTTAATGTATACACGCCAGAATTTACTTCATTTTCACCCAAAAATAGGATGTATGGGATATTCTTTTTAATCACATTTTTAATCTGCCGATCAAGCTTGCGACCAGTTATATCAACTTCAACATTTATGCCGTTATCCCGTAGTTCTCTTGCTAGTTTACTAACCTCACGCGAAACATCCCCCAGGGCAGACAGGTAAATTTGAGTTGAGGAGCGAAATTTAGGAATAAGACCGTGTGTTTTTAAGAAATTTTCAAAAACAGTCCCACCTATTGCCACGCCTACCGCCGAGATTGGTTCTGCCCCAAATAATGCAACCAGACCGTCATACCGCCCACCACCAAACATTGAACGATTATTATTAGGATCAGTATCAAATACTTCAAAAACCATTCCAGTATAATAATCTAGGCCTCGCATGAGAGTAATATCAAAAACTAAACTCTTTATACCAGCACGTTCTAATAATGTAAACAATTCTTGGACTTCGCGAACCACTGAACTATCCCTAATTTCCTCGGGTAATTCAGCCATACTAGTTGCATTTAGCAAATTCTCTACTTTTGGAAGAAGTATGTCAGCCTGATCCCCAAAAATTTCCTTTGCTTGATCGTCAAAATCCTGTTTGTTGATTTTATTTTTTCTATCAAATAATTTAACCATTATTTGAGCCTGGATAGCATCTAAACCTAGATACTGCGCCATCATAAAGTTAATTAATTTGCGATTATTAATTTTGATGACATAATCCTCAGATTTTGCCCTAGATTCTCTCATAACACTGTCGGCAAAATTAATTATCTCGGCCTCGGCAGCAACACCATCGTCGCCAAAAATATCAACATTTAATTGCCAAAATTCACGTTCACGACCTCGCTGAGGCCTCTCGTAACGCATAAAATTTGCAATTGAGTATAAACGTGCTGGATATGATAATTCTTGGCGCCTGGCTGCAACCATACGGCTGATTGTCGGCGTCATTTCAGGTCTAATCGCCACGGTTCGTCCACCACGATCTAAAAAAGTGTATGTTTGTTCATTTGCTAGTTCTTGACCACTTTTTGCAGCATATATTTCAAATGGCTCTAACACCGATGCCCCATATTCTTCATAGCCAAATAATTCAGATACTTTTCGCCACAGCGAAAACATATAATTCTGAATTCGTTTGTCTTCAGGATAATAATCTCGTGTACCTTTATAGGGCAGTGGTGAAAGTGTACTCATTAGTATAATTTTTACATTTTTATCTGTTTATTACAAGACCTGGATAATTTATAAACAATTAAAAAAGGTGGGTCGTTTAAGATACTTTTTCGTTTTTCAATACATTCTGCTGCATCCAGGCATACATGGCTATTCCAGCCGCAACACCAACATTGACTGATCTTGTAGATCCAAACTGTTCAATCATTATTATTTTTTCTGCATTTTTCTGCATTTTTTCAGTAAGTCCCGGGCCCTCACCACCAAACACTAAAACAGATTTTTTTGGTAGATTTGTTTTTGAAAGGTTTTTTGCCTCTGGAATAATATCAACGGCAATCACTTTGCGTTTATCGCCCTTCATGCACGCAATGAAATCATCAACGGTTTCGTGGTTAATTATATTCATATATCTGTCTGTCACCATAGCTCCACGACGATTCCAGTGACGCTTCCCGATTATATGAACTGCTTCGATATTAAAAGCATTGGCGGTTCTAACAATAGTGCCAATATTAAAATCGTGTTGCCAATTTTCAATGGCAATGTGTAGGGAATTTCTCGTTTTATCTAAATCAGTTTTTACCGCTTCAACAGTCCAATATCTATATTTATCAACCACGTTATAGGAATCTCCGTTTTCGAGTAAATTATGGTCATATTTTACATCGTTAGGCCATGGCTTTTTGTGTGGTCCAACTCCAATAATTGGTTCTTTCATGACCTCATTGTAGCTTACTTTAGTTTATTGATCCAAGACAATCTCTATGCAATATCAAGGACTTCATATCTGTAATCACGACCTTTTCTGTCAGAAATACGTACAAGTGAACGTTTCTTTTTTCCAATTAATGCCCTGCCGAGCGGACTTTCGTCAGAAATCATATGTAATGATGGATCAGCTTCAAGCGAATTAACAATTGTATATGTAGATTTTTGCTCTCCAAATTGTAATTTTACTGTCGAACCCAAGTTTACATCTGAATGTTGCGTGTCTTTGGTCACCACATCAGCACGCATCAATACATCCTCGATTTTTATAATTTCATGTTCGTTTTTTTCTAATAAATTAATCGCATTGGTTGATGATATATACTCCTCTTTCTCTTTTTTATCCATTTTCGTTAGTCTTTTGCACATTGTCGAGCGTTCTTTGTTGAGTTTATTTAGCTGTAGTTTAAGATTGTCGAGCCCTTTTTTTGTTAACAACACTTGTTTATTTGATGGAAAAAGTTTGATATTTTTTAAGTTCATCACCTATCCCCCCACTAATAAAATTAGCCTGTACGTCAATTTTATATAATTAATTCAGATATTTCTGTAAGAATATTCACAATTTCACAATAATATACTACATGTAGTGCTATAATTATAATATGTTACACCACATATAGTATTAAAAAATCAAGGAACAGATTGATGATAGAAAGAAGATCGTTTTATCGTAACAACACCATCATGAAGTTCCTCAAAGGAGAAACAATATTACTCCAAAATGAAATACCAAAATGTATTTACAGTGTAAAAAGTGGTGTCGTTGAAGAGTCTAGTTTTACAAACGATGGTAAAAGAAAGTCGATAAATTTTGAAATAGTTGGTGATATTTTCCCAAAAGGATGGGCTATTTTAAGTGTAAAGAGAACTTTGTTTGGATACAAAGCTTTCACTGATTGTGAATTATATGTGATTGGTAAAGAGGATTTTTTATCACAAGTTTCATATAACAATGAATTTACAAAAAAAATGCTAAACCGCACAGTAAGTACACTTATGGGTCTTTCCCTTAAGGTTGACGCTCTAGAACAGCCTCATTCCTTGATGAAATTAGCATATACTTTTAGGTACTTGTGTTTACTTTATGGAGTAAGTCATGGAAATGGTTATGTGAGAATTGAAGTACCCTTAACTCAACAAGATTTATCTGAGCTAACTGGATTAACAAGGGAAACAACCAATGTAGAATTAAATAAACTAAAAAAAATGAATATTACTGAAAGTTACCGCAAATATTATACAGTTAACAAAGAAATTCTTGATGAATTTACTGAAACAGAATACGAACCAAGGTCTGAACGAGCGTTAAGTTTATTACGAAAAAAATAAATTAGGTGAACGTTCAAGTCCTATTTCGACGAAAATCAACTTAAAATACGACCAAAACAGGTCGTATTTTAAATTGGTACGCGAGAGAGGACTTGAACCTCCACGCCCTAAGGCACTAGCTCCTAAGGCTAGCGTGTCTACCAATTCCACCACTCGCGCATATATTGTTAAACCTGCAAGATGCAACCGTTTGCGATAATTGCTGATGACACGCTGCGTGTCTACGATTATCTATTTATGGCCACCACTCTTGCTCAGAATTATTGTAGCAAATAATACATAACAGATAAAGTATAAAAAATAATTTTCATTTTCATAATGTGCTTGTGCTATCATTAATATAGTAATGACTGAGGGGATAAATTAGATTGTTTGAAGGGATTCTAACGGCATGAATAAAGTTGCACAATATCTAAACGAACATATTTTGGGGGAAATTAACTTTGACGACGCATCGCGCCAAAAGTTTTCTCGAGATGGAAGTATTTTAAATATTACACCAGAGCTTATCGTTCACCCAAGAATAACAAATGATATACGAAAAATTGCACGATTTTGTTGGCAACTTGCAGAAAAAGAACATATTTTACCAATTACAATCCGTGGCGGTGGAACGGATACTACAGGTGCTGCTATTGGTAAAGGGATTATCATAAATACATTAGCTCATCTAAATAAAACAATTTTCATTAGCATGAAAAATAAAAACCAATTTGTACACGTTCAGCCAGGCGTAAACTTCGGGGCATTAAATGAAACTCTAAAATCGCACGGCTATATTATACCGTCTTTTCCTGCAACAGCTGCCTATAGTACAGTTGGAGGAGCAGTAGCTAATAATTCTAACGGTGTTCACGTTGGTAGATATAAATCGACTGGCGACTTAGTGACGCGCCTAGAAGTAGTTTTATCAAATGGGGATTTATTAGAGACCAGTCGCATCAACAAACATGAACTTAATAAGAAAAAAGGTTTACAGACATTTGAGGGTGAAATTTATCGTAAAATAGATGGTATTATCGAAGATAACCAACAAACAATAACTGACAAAATCGCCAATAATGAACCTGATAACACTGGCTACACAGGAATTGCAAAAGTTAAGGCTCGGGATGGCTCATTTGATTTGACTCCGCTACTAGTTGGCAGCCAAGGAACGCTGGGATTAATAGCAGAAATCGTTCTAAAGACTGATTTTTATAATAGTGAAGAATCAATAATCGTGGCAACATTTGAAAATCCTGAAGCTGCTCGCGATGCGGCTGATTCAATCGCTTCGCTTCAACCATCCTCACTTGAAATATTTGATGGCGAACTGTTCGACACGGCGCATTCCCTTGGCAAAAAATATATATTTACCGAAAACTACAATGATAGTAACGTCGGCACTGTGATTTACTTAGGCTTTGATAATTTTAGTGATCGCCACCGTAATCGTAAAACTAAACAAGTATTGAAAAAGTTATCAAAACTAAATACAACAATATATACGAGTTTAGATTATTCGTCTGATGACTTGGCTGTAATCCGTGATGTTAGTGCGACTATATCTCACCCAAGTAACAAAGGTGAAACAAGCCCGAAAATTATTGACGGAGCTTCGATTCCTGCTAATAGACGAGAGGAGTTTATCGTTGCCGTTAGAGAACTAGCCAATAAACATCACATTGACCTGCCTCTACATATACAATGGCTAAGCGGTATCGTATATACTATGCCGATATTAAATCTTCACGTCGTAAGTGATAAACAAAAAGCTTTTAAATTAATTTCTGATTATTCAGAAATTGTCGCCAGATTCGGTGGAAGTTTGTGCGCTAGAGCTGGCGAAGGACGCTTAAAAACATTGGCAGTATATGCTCAGCTTGATGATGACGAACTTGAAATTTACGCTCAAATCAAAACAGCATTTGATCCATTTGGAATACTAAATCCAGGCGTAAAACAAAAGAACGAATTAAAGACATTGGTTGCAGCCCTAAACCCGAATTACAGCTCATCCGATTTTAGCCAATATTCACCAACGGATTAATAAACGATTGAAAAAGTACCACGACATAGATATGCTTGTAATATGTAAATAAGCGCGAGTGGCGGAATGGTAGACGCGCTAGCTTCAGGTGCTAGTGTCCCTTGGGGCATGGAAGTTCGAGTCTTCTCTCGCGTACCAATAAATATAGCGGCCATTTGACCGCTATATTTTGCGGTAAAAAGTCAGTGCCGCTGTTCCGTAACTACGATTGTCCACCACAACAACTCCTTGCACGGTCGGCAACTCACCCCTACCTGGGTATGATAATACCATAAGCCCGTTTGGTTTTAATAGACTTGTCAATAGTGAAACTGTGGATAACTGAAGATTGTTATAAGGGGGATCGGCAAAAATTATATCGTACGATTTATTTATATTTTTATTAACCCAAGCCCGAACTCCAGTTGTAATTAGGGTGGTAAACTCACCTACTCCAAGTGTTGTAATATTTTCACCTAATATTTTACTCGCAACTCTATCTCGTTCAATAAACGTAACGTGTTTTGCCCCGCGGCTTAACGCCTCAAATCCTAACGCGCCTGTCCCAGCAAATACATCTAAAATTTCCGCTCCTTGCAACTCTTTGTCAATAATATTAAATAATGAACCTCTAACACGCGAACTCATAGGGTGGGTTAGCCTGCCGCTTGGAGCGGAAATCACTCTTCCTCTGAGTTTCCCTGATGTTATTCTAACGTTCATTTTGATTCCAGCGATGCGTTATGTGCCGCTTGATACCATGCAAGAATAACCAAACTAATCATCTCTGGTATTAATACTTTTTTTGTTTCATTGGCGAGTTTACGATTCCATCCGTCTTTACCCATCCTGTCATACATTTTTAATGCGTCTATTTTCCTAATTGATTCTAGATATAAATTCTCGAATCCAATCCGTTTCAGACTATTTATGTCATTTTTATCAATTGAAAAATCGTTATATCTTTCGGTTGCTACAGCTGAAGCTACGCCTACCTCAAACATGCCGTGAGTCGTTGACACACCTCCAACCCCCCAATATTCCCAATTTTTCATCAGCGTATCTCGTAAACTGACACCATGAATAATGTTTTTCGACCTAATTGAACTTCGTTCAGAATAGGTTTTCCCCCACAATTCTTCGATTTTATCACCAAGTGGATAGTGGTGAGCTGGCGTTAAACCGTCTACAACTGCATGCGCCAACCAAGCTGCTTCAAACGCTGCTCTAATATCATTTTTTGTTTTTAGAGCCTGGGTCAGATTATAAATATGATTATTTATTTGAATGATTAAATCACGATCGTCTGTTTTAGACGGATCAATAAAATGCCAAGGCTCGTCTTTGGATGGACTTTTGCGCTTTATCCCATCAGGCCCATTTACTCCTTCAAAATGAATTATGTCTTTTATATTTGGAAATACGACGTTTTTTGGAATAATTTTTTTTATACAGCGACAAGCAG
The DNA here is from genome assembly GCA_964531915.1 of uncultured Saccharimonas sp. (SeqCode). Classification (GTDB taxonomy): domain Bacteria; phylum Patescibacteriota; class Saccharimonadia; order Saccharimonadales; family Saccharimonadaceae; genus UBA1547. The sequence continues at coordinate 11,111 of CAZHFQ010000020.1, forward strand.
CGCGATCAATTTTTTGATGAACACCGACAATCTTGCCTGAACCACGTCGAATGGTTGTTCCTGCGTACATATAATTTAATCTTTAACCTAAATCTTAGTTTAATGTGGTTAGTCGCTGGTAATATTTAACTTGAGCGGCTAATTGCTTATATTGTAACAGGTTTTTATTACTTGAAACGAATGATTTTGCTTGTTTTTGAGCACGCGATATAAGTTTTGCATCAGCTAGTGTTGCGATTTGTAAATTTAGTGCACCATGCTGCGAACGGCCATAAATTTCACCAGACCCACGAAGTCGCAAGTCAACTTCTGCTAAATAAAAACCATCATTACTTTTTTCAATTTCTCGCAGACGTTCTGTAGGTTTTGCACTAGTACTAGTTATTAAAAAACAATGACTTTGATGACCGCTACGCCCAACACGACCACGAAGCTGATGTAGTTGTGACAAACCAAACCTATCAGCATTTTCGATTATAATTACAGTTGCATTTGGAACATCAACACCCACTTCAACAACTGTTGTACTAACCAAAAGATCTAATTTTTTATCACTAAATTCACGCATCACAGCGTCTTTTTCGTTAGGTTTTAATTTGCCATGTAAAAGTCCTATGCGACGGTGTTTAAAAATCGAATTCTGCAGTTTTTTGTATTCCTGCATAACACTTTTAATCTCATTATTTGGATTGTCCTCGATTAGGCTACACACAACATAAACCTGCCGACCATTTGATATTTCTGCATCAACAGCGCTATATAACTGTGCGCGACTATTAGGCGACCAGGTTTTAGTGATTATTGGCTTTCGTCCGACTGGAAGTTCGTTAATTATGCTAATATCTAATTCTCCATAAACCGTTAAAGCCAAACTCCTCGGAATCGGAGTGGCAGTCATAGCGAGTAAGTGTGGCATATTTTTTGATTTTTCAAGAAGTTGTTGCCGCTGCTCGACACCAAATCGATGTTGTTCATCGATTACAACAAATCCTAATTTGTGAAACTTAACAGATTCTTGTATAAGTGCGTGTGTACCAACAATCACATCAATCTTTCCTGATGAAATCTGTTCCGATAGAGTCTTCCTAGGGGATCCTTTTACCCTCCCGGTTAATAAACCTACGCTTACTCCTAACGGTTTTAGTAATTTATTAAGTGTTTCAGCATGCTGATTAGCCAATATCTCAGTTGGCGCCATAAAGGCCGTCTGATAACCAAAATGTGCTGTTTGGCACGCTACAAGCCCTGCTACGACAGTTTTTCCCGAACCAACATCACCCTGAAGCAAGCGGTTCATTGGGGTTTTCTTTTCCAGGTCTTGTATTATCTCCCAGGCTGCAGTTCGTTGCGCAGCTGTAAGTTTAAACGGCAATTGTTTAACAAAATTTGCCACAACCGAAAGTTCAAATGGAATGTGCCAACCCGTTAATTTGGCATTTTCTTGTCTATTAAGTTGACTTGCTAAAAGTAATTGGAATAATTCTTCAAAAGCCAACCGTTCCCGCGCGGCCTCGGTATCATTAATTTTTTTAGGAAAATGCATAGTTAAAACCGCTTGGCTTCGAGACATTAACTTTTCAGACTTGATTACCTCCTCTGGAATGGTTTCTGGAAGCATCGTAATTAGGGGTTTTAGTTCAGATAAAATTTTGCGTACCAAATTTGATTTTAATCCCTTAATCGAGCGATAAATTGGTAGAATCCTATCGGTCTGAACAGGCATGTCACTAACTTTTTCGGCACTAGGATTTGTTAATTGGTATCGGTTGTAATTAAATTCAAATACTCCTGAAAAATAAAATTCTTCGCCTGATTTTAGTTGGGTTTCACGATACGGTTGATTAAACCAAACTGCCTGTAATTTTCCACTAGAATCTATTAATGTGGCTGTTGTAATACGAAGCCCTCGACGGACAGGACGGGTTGTAATCTTTTCACACTTAGCCTTAATCGTGACTTTGCCTGGTTTTACCCCCAATATCTTGCTGACATGTGAAAAATCCTCGTAAGAACGAGGTAAAAAATCAATTAAATCCCCAACAGTTTCAATACCAGCCAGCGCAAATTGTTCACTGGTTTTAATACCAACACCTTTTACATTTTCAAGACGCAACTCCAGGTTCATATATCCAGTGTACCAATACTATTTAGTATCGCCCAGAATTTTCTGGATAAGCAGAGCTGTATCCTCCCAACAACTAACTTCGATAGTGTTAATTCCTATGGCTTTCACCGAATAATTGTTACCACCGACCTGCAGTTTATCACCAATAAATAAAATGTCGCTTTTTTTGATATTTAATGCTTTGATTAATTTTTTCATACCATAGGCTTTATCAACACCAATAAGCGTAACGTCGACAGACGTAGTTCCACCAACACGAGCCTCTAAATCAGGTAGTTTGGGTGCAATTAAATCGCGCAATTTATATTTTTTTACACCATTTGGATCCCATTTGTACTTCAAATCGGATGGTGCTTGTTGACCCAATGCTGAATATGTAATCTGTGAATCACGATCCTCAATGATCTCGCCATGTGGATTTTCTTCCCAAAAGCCCAGTTCTTTTGCACCATCCTCTAGGACTTTTATGGCTCTATCTTTTTGGTCTATTGTCAGTGAATGCTCGTATTGGAGTTCCCATTCGTTTATTTTTTTGTCAAATCTGTAATACTTTGTGCCACTTGTTGGCATAATATGTAATTGAGTTAGACTATCAGGTGACGCATTAAGTTTTTTAATTACTTGGATCTGAAATTGCTCGAATCTACCCCCGGAAATAATACATACTTCATATTTTTCAAGTAGCCTTACTAATAAACCACTAATTTTATCAGTTATCGGGGATTTTGCGACCGCTAAAGTGTCGTCTAAATCAAATGCAATAACTTTTTTATCTTTATACATTCTTATCCCCTTATCGAACTAATACGAAACTATTTTTACCTTTTTTTATGAGTGCAACATAATCAACTGGCTGGTTATCTGATATTTTCTGCCCGTTTATTGAAACTGCCCCGTTTTCAATTAATCGTCTTGCCTCTCCGTTACTTGATGCAAGATTTGTCTCTACTAAAATATCAATTACTGATTTACCTAACGTCACTGATGTTATTTCGCTTGATAACAC
>CAZHFQ010000021.1:0-13086 GCA_964531915.1 uncultured Saccharimonas sp. (SeqCode)
GAAGGTCGTACTGATAGCCACCGGAAGTTCATATGGAAAAATTAATGTTCCCGGGGAGTCTGAATACTACGGTAAGGGTGTTCACTACTGCGCAACGTGTGACGGGGCTTTCTACAAGGGGAAACGGCTGGTTGTTGTCGGTGGCGGGAATTCGGCTATTCAAGAGGCCTTATATCTGTCTGGGTTTGCTGACCATATTGATTTATTGGTTCGAAGTACTGTAAAAGCTAGTGATGTTCTGAAAAAGAAGTTAAAAAAACTGCAAGATGATGGCAAGATAACAGTACATCTTGAAACCTCGACTGACGAAATTGTTGCAATTGATGGTCAAATTACTCATACACGTGTTACGAAAAAAGGGAAATCTATGGACGTAGGGACTGACGGTGTTTTTATTTTTGCTGGTCTAAAACCTAATACGGCTTTTTTGAAGGATAGTGGGATTGAACTTGATGAAGTTGGTTTTATTAAGACCGACTTAAAACTTCAAACAAATATTCCAGGTATTTTTGCTTGTGGTGATGTTAGATGTGGTGCAACCATGCAAATTGCAAGCGCGGTCGGAGAAGGTGCAACAGTCGCTCACAGTATACGTGAGTATTTGCAAAATTAGGAGTTAATGCATCTAAATGACAGACTATAACCAATCACTAAGTCCAGGGGATATTAATGCTGGGTGGATAAATGTAGTTATTGAAACTCCAACTGGTAGTATGGAAAAGATTGAGTGGGATCTCGATAAATCAAAATTTAGACTTGATCGAGAGCTACCATTAAAATTTGCAATGCCAATGAACTACGGGTTTATACCGAAAACATTAAACGAAGATGGTGATGAACTTGACGTAATGGTTTTTTCTTCTAACTCAATTCCGACTGGTATTAAATTAAAAGCAGAAATCATAGGTGTGATGAAGTTTATTGACGAAGGTAAAGTTGATGACAAGATAATTTCAATACCGATTAGTAAAAAATATAACACAACAATAAAAACTGTTGCCGATATCCCCAAAAAGACCATAGATTCTATTATTTTTCATTTTACTCATTATAAAGATCAAATAAATACTGGCTCAACACGTGTTGTGGGATGGGGTGAGATAGATGTGGCGAAACAAATTATTTATAAATCAATTAAATCTTGGAATAATCAATAAAAACCAGTATCCTTATTTGCGTATCATTGCAACAACGGCGAAACGGCCGTCTTCTTTTCGATTACCCTTTAAAAATTCACTGTGAGAAAAATATTCAGAGTCTTTGCTAGTGTCGCTAGGATTGTCTTTAATGTGGCTTAGTAAAACCCCAGCTGATTGTAGCTGTTCAACTACAACACTTTTTAGTGAACGGTTTTCAAATGCGAACAGAGGATAGACGTCTTTTCCCGGAGCAGGGGTCAGAAAAATCAATAAATCATCTGATTTACAACCATACTTATTCTCTAAAAATCTGATTGACTCAAGGCCACCATTTTGCTCGATAGCATGACGGCCTAGATGCGATAACATCAAAATTTGTTTAATCGGATCAAAAATAACGGCACCAATACAGTCTGCAATTGGTAAAAATAGAGCATGGTTTGATTTTTTTGTAACTAATGCGTCTGCAGTCACAACGTTTCCATTGTACATTCCCGCGCCCTTGTCTTTGTTTGACACCTCGCGATATCGACGATAATCACTACCCTCATAAATAGTACTGATTCGCGTAGCTTGGTCTATATCAATGTTGTTTTTTTCTAGAAATATTCTTCGATTGTTAATAATATTTTTATTTAATTTGTCACTTGAGTCGAGCATATTACCATCAGATACTTTTGAAATTACTGTAGTTAAATTCATATATCAATATTTCTTTCTGCTTACAATATTTGCGGCGCTAGTTAATATTTTTACAACACCGGGTTGTTTTAACTGACTATTTAGTCTGTTGCGAGCGTGAGTTGTAGTAACTAATTGTTTCCAAGCTTGTTTTGGCTGGGAAGTTTTTTTCGTAACAACTTCAACAATATCGCCGCTTTGCAGTGGTTTATCGAACGCGTGAATTTTTCCGTTGACACGGAAACTATAGGCATTTCGTCCCAAATCACTATGTATCAAATATGCAAAATCGAGAGGCAGAGCACCTTCGGGTAAATCATAAATATCACCCATCGGGGAATGGACAAATATTCGATTTCCGAAAAGGTCAATATAAAGTTGATCTTTTGATATATCCTCGCCGTCTTTGAGCTTGGAGACCACTTCTTGTAATTGTGTTATCCAGGTCATATTACTAGGGAGAGTTGAAGAACTTTTTTTATCGATGTAGCTTTTTGATGATTTTTGAGCATGGTAATGAAAACTTGCGGCAAGTCCTCTTTCGGCAAACTCATGCATACCTTCGGTTCTAATCTGGAATTCAACAATTTGTTCGCTTGGTGTCATGACGGTTGTGTGAAGACTTTGATAACCGTTTGCCTTCGGTGTAGAAATATAGTCTTTTATCCGACTAACCATCGGTTTATATATGCTGTGCAATATTCCAAGAACAATATAACAATTTTCCTTTTTATCTACGACTATGCGAAGTGCCATTAAATCGTATATATCGTCAATGTTACCGTCAAATTTAGCAAGTTTTTTATGTAAGCTATAAATACTTTTAAGTCGTCCATTAATTTCAGCCTTAACATTGTGTTTTTTTAACTCTTCTTCGACTTCGGTTCGGATTTTCCCAAGTTTCCTGGTACTTTTTCCTAAACGTTTTTTCATTAAAACCTTCATTTTATGGAATTCAGCTGGTTCTAAATAGCTAAAAGCCACTTCTTCGATTTCCATTCGGACTCGACCCATCCCAAGCTTGTCTGCCATTGGCCCAAAAATTTCAAGTGACTCTCTGGCGATTTTTAGCTGTTTTTCTTTGGATAGATATTTCAATGTTGATAAATTATGCATACGGTCGGCTAATTTAATAATGACAACTCGAACATCTTGTCCTACAGCAATTAATAGTTTCGATAAATTATCTTTCGTTTTAGGAAGATAATTATCGAAATTTTTCATATCTGAACTAGCCTGCGAAACCTTAGTCACGCCGTCAACGAGCATAGCTATATCTTCTCCAAATTTGTTCTGTACCTCTTCAAGCGTCACGTCGGTGTCCTCGACGGTATCATGTAATACTCCAGCGATTACACTATCAATATCCATGCCCCAAGAGATTAATGTGTCGGCAACAATAGTCGGGTGAATTATATATGGCTCGCCACTTTTTCGTTTTTGGTCTGCGTGGGCGTTTGTAGCAAAATCAACTGCGCTCGACAACCTTTTAAGTTGGTCTTTGTCATAACACGAACTAGCGTGTTCGATTAATTCGCCTTTCTTCATATAATAATTATACGTCATTTAACTTGAAACAGCTTGCAAAATTCACTACATAACGCTTATACTTTATATAGTCAACTCGACACAATAATGGAGATTATTTATGAAAATCTATATTGGCAGTGACCATCAAGGGTTTCACCTAAAGGAAAAATTGTTTGCATATTTAGCCAAGCATAATTATGACGTTGAAGACGTTGGTGATAAAACACCTGATCCAACCGATGATTTTCCTGAGTTTGCTCAGGCTGCAGCACTGCAGGTTATTGGTAGTAACGACAAAGATCCGCGAGCAATTTTGCTTTGTGGTGGTGGGCAGGGCATGGCGATTGCAGCAAATCGGTTCCGTGGTATCCGGGCTAGTGTTATTTGGGATGCATTCGAAGCAAAAATGACTCGAAACGATAATGACAGTAATGTGCTTTGTATACCAGCACGAACTCTTGAAAACGATGATAATGCCTGGGAGGGAATAGTTGAAACTTGGCTTAATACTCCATTTGCAAATGCTGTACGTTTTAGGCGTCGAAATTCACAGATTGATGAGCTGTAAACATGAATCCCGTTAGACCACTTGGTAGTGAACTAAGAATTAAGTCGAGATATATTATGAATGATGTAATTATACAAAGTGCTCAGACGATGGAAGGGGTCTAACGGGATGAGTATAATAGCACCTTGCATTACTGTCGAAACCGAAGATCAATACAAGTCGGTTGTTGAAAAATATCAACCATTTGCCCAAAGGGTTCAGCTTGATATTAGTGACGGTGAGTTTGCGCCTGTTTTTTTATTAGATCCAGAAAAATTATGGTGGCCTAAGGAATGGATTATCGATATTCACGCTATGGTCGCACATCCAATGGATTATATCGATAAATTAATTTCTTTAAAACCACATCTAATAATATTTCACGTTGAGACAGACGTAAATCTTGCACCAATTATTGAAAAAATTAAGAAATATGGTATTAAGGCTGGTGTTGCGCTACTAAAAACAACTGTTCCTGAAACTGCCGCTGATGTTATCAGGATGGCCGATCATGTGTTGGTATTTTCTGGTGATTTAGGGCATTACGGTGGAACTGCCAGTTTGATGCAACTTGAAAAAGTTAGATTAATAAAAGGCATAAATCCAAATGTCGAAATTGGCTGGGATGGTGGAGTTAGCGTTGATAATGCGTTTACACTGACCCAAGGTGGGGTTGATGTATTGAATGTTGGTGGATCTCTAGCAAACGCCGATGATCCCAGTAGTGTTTATGCTACAATGATAAAAGAAATTAATAAACAAGGTGTAATCTAATGGTATGGTAGGACAATTGACGATACCTCAAATGGAACGTAAGGCAAATGACTTACGCAAGGACGTTGTTAGTATGCTCAGCGCAGCGGGAAGTGGTCATACGGCAGGGTCATTGGATCTAGCTGAAATTATAACTGCACTTTATTTTAATATTTTAAAAATTAACCCCAAAAATCCGCAGTGGTCAGATCGCGACATATTTTTCTTAAGTAATGGACACACGGTACCAATTCAGTATGCAGCTATGGCTGAGGCGGGTTATTTTGATAAAACGGAATTATCAACACTTAGAAAACTTGGCAGTCGCTTGCAGGGGCATCCAGAGCGATTAAAGTTACCTGGTCTTGAGACTACAAGTGGGCCGTTGGGGAGCGGATTATCACAAGCCGCAGGTGTGGCATATTCATTCCAATACCTAGACAAAAACAAGCACAGATTTGTTTATACAATAATGGGGGACGGTGAACTAGACGAAGGAAACGTTTGGGAAGCGGCAATGTTTGCTGGCAAATATAAACTTTCTCGATTAATAGCATTTATCGATAGAAATAATATCCAGATTGACGGTAATACCGAGGATGTAATGCCACTTGAAGATTTGCGTAAAAAGTGGGAATCTTTTGGTTGGCATGTTATTGAAATTGACGGGCACAATATCAAAAGTATTATTGATGCGGTTAATTTGTCCAAAGCTATAACCAATCGTCCGTGTGTTATCATCGCCTATACAATTGCCGGAAAAGGTGTGGATTTTATGGAATATGATTATAAATGGCATGGTGTTGCCCCGAATGCCGAACAGGCTGCCACTGCTTTGCATTGTTTGGGGGTAATAGATGACATTCATTCTTCAAGAGGGAATGCTTTATGAATCAATATCAATTAAACCCAAATATATTTAACGAAGATGTAAAAATGGAGTCGATTCGGACTGGTTTTGGTCGGGGGTTAAAAGCTGCCGCCGAAGCGAACGATAAAATCGTAGCGCTCTGCGCAGATTTAACAGACAGTACTCAAGTTGGGTTATTTCGTGATGCTTTTCCAGATAGGTTTATCGAGACCGGTATATCCGAGCAAAATCTTGTAACTGTTGCGAGTGGTTTAGCCTTGGCAGGTAAAATTCCATTTGCAAGTAGCTATGCGGCTTTTAACCCAGGAAGAAACTGGGAGCAAATTCGAACCACAATTGCCCTAAATAATCAGCCAGTAAAGCTTGTTGGATCGCATGCGGGAATTAGTGTTGGACCAGATGGCGCGACACATCAAATGCTCGAAGATATTGCTTTGATGCGAGTAATCCCAAATATGGTTGTTGTTGTCCCGGGCGATAGTTTAGAGGCCGAGAAGGCTACCCGACTATTAGCCGAAAACGGAAAACCAAGTTATATTCGCTTGGCTCGCGAAAAAACACCTATTATTAGCACCGAGCAATCATCATTTGAAATTGGAAAGGCTTATGTGCTTCACGAAGGATCAGATATTAGTTTGATAGGAACAGGCGCAATGACGTATCAGCTTTTAGCTGCTGCGAATTTGTTGTCACAAAAAGGTATAAATGCCGAAGTAGTACATGTTCCAACGATTAAGCCAATCGATATTAATACGATTATTTCAAGTGCAAGGCGGACGGGCAGGGTGCTAACAGCAGAGGAAGCACAAGTTGCTGGCGGTTTTGGTGGAGCAGTAGCAGAAGTTTTAGGAGACCATTTGCCAACCCCATTAATTCGGGTTGGTATGCAAGATAGATTCGGAGAAAGTGGTGCACCACTTGAACTATTTGACTATTTTGGGATGACAGGTGAACACATTGCTAAAAAAGTCGAAGAATTTATACAAAACAAGCCGCAATATCATCGCGACTATTGAAAGGAAAATTAACATATGTCAATATCACTTGAACAAATTCGTGAGAATAATGCCCGTGCCAGGCAGCTGATGCAACGGACTCGCGATGAACATTTTGCCGTCGGGGCATTTAATATTGACAATCAGGAAACCCTTATTGCTATCGCCAAAGCAGCTAAAAAACTAAACTCTCCTGTGATGGTTGAACTAAGTAAAAACGAAGTACAATCCATGGGACTTCATAATGTTCGTGATATGGTTGATAATTATAAAAAAGAATATGGTATCGAGATGTATATTAATCTTGATCACAGCCCAACGGTAGAGGACTGCAAATTAGCCATCGATGTAGGTTATGAATTTATCCATATAGATATTTCGCAGGGAAATCATAATGCAACCGACGAAGAAATAATAAATGGGACAAAAGAAGTTGTTGAATATGCCAAATATACTGGCGCACTTGTCGAGGGTGAGCCTCATTATTTTGGGGGTTCATCAGATGTCTACAAAGAAAAAATTGATTACGAAGAAATTAAGAAAACATTTAGCACACCGGACGGAGCAAGGTCATTTATTGAAGCAACGGGTATCGATACATATGCTGCTGCAATTGGCAATTTGCACGGCAAATACCCTGTTCCTAAAATACTTGATTTAGAGCTTTTACAGCGCATTAGGGATGCAATTAACCCAAACTCTCTTATTAGTTTGCATGGCGGCAGCGATACGCCTCTGCATTTTTTTGAAGGTGCTGCAAAAATTGGTGTCAGTAAAATTAATGTAAATACAGATTTGCGTTTTGCGTTTAGAACCACAATTGACAAGCAATTAGATGAAAATCCAGACCAATATGCTGTTGTCAAGTTGATGCCAGAGGTGGAAAATGCTGTTCAAGCCGTGGCTGAGGAAAAAATTAGTGTATTTAATAGCGCAGGTAAGGCAAAAGTATAATGGTCAGAATGCTGACAATTGGAGCAGCTGTCCAGGATGTTTTTTTAAGTCACAGCCCAGAACTAAAACCCGTTTCTGATAAGACGGCTGATGAACTTTTTTTGAAAATTGAACTTGGTTCAAAAAACGATGTGAATAACATTAATTTTAGTACTGGCGGCGGGGCGACTAATGCAGCCGTGACTTTTGCCAGACAGGGTTTAGAAGTACAATTCATGGGGACAATCGCTCATGACCCGGCTGGAACCGCTGTACTTTCAGATATGGACAAAGAGGGCGTTGATACGACGTATATTAGTTACTCCGATAAATACAGTACAGGCTATTCGGTTGTTTTGCTTGCCCTGACCGGTGAACGAACCTTTTTGACCTACAGAGGGGCATCAACTCATTATGATATAGAAAATTTTGATTTAGACGACGCCAAAGCTGACTGGCTTTATATAACAAGTATGGCTGGTAATGTGGATATAATTGATAAAATATTTAATCAAGCAAAATCTTTGGAAACGAAAGTGTTTTTTAATCCTGGAAAAGGTGAACTTAGAAAAATAAACAAACTTAAAGTGTTATTAGAGGACGTCGACGTGTTACTGGTCAATCGTGACGAGGCTAAATTGATTGTTGACGGAGAAAATCTTGAAGAGTTAGTTAGAAAGTTACTACATTATGTACCTGTTGCGGTTGTTAGTGATGGACCCAATGGAGTAATTGCTAGTGATGGTAAAACTATTGTTCGTGCCGGCATGTACGAAGATGTAAAAGTAATTGATAGAAGTGGTGCTGGTGATGCTTTTGGTTCAGGATTTTTGAGCTATTGGGCTAAGGGCAAGTCATTAAAGGATTCAATCGTTTTTGCAAGTGCAAATTCTACCGCTGTCGTTACTAAAATTGGCACAAAGTCTGGAATATTACACAAGGGGTCAAAATTACATGCTATGCCTTTAAGCGAAAAATTGTTTAATAAATGATAAATTATGACTAATTTTCTTAAAACAGTTTTGAATATTGACGAACCAATATTTAGTGTAGGAATGAAGGCGCTTGAAAAATCAACAGGCAACTGTGGTATAGACGTGCGTTTAATTGCAGATATCCATGAAAATGCACATAAAGTAATGAGGGCACTGAAACTAAAAACCAATGACACAACGGGTCATGAGTTATATCATTCGCTAATTTCAGCAGTTAAAAATAGCGATATAGAATCACTACTTATAGATACAGATTACACATTGTATGTTACTGAAAACAAAATAATCTCGCTAAATTTAATTGATGTAATCGAAAATTCCCATCATGAATTACCATATGAGAACCAAGTTATCGGTCACGGACAACGAAGTTTAAGAGGAGAGATAATAGGACGTTATGTTCAGCATGTTAGAACTGATGAAAAATCTACACTCGAAATGGTCTCTTCGATCGGGTTATTGCCAGAATCTGATGCGTGGTATAATAACGCTAAAGCTAATAAAAAACAAAAGACTAAATAGTTGAGGGGGGGCTGAACAGTGAAATACCAAATTTGCGTATCAGGTGCAGCATCTGGAAAAACTATAGAAGCTTCTCATCAGTTGGCTTATGATTTAGGTGTCGCGATTGCAAAATCCGGGAAAACATTAACCACGGGTGCCACTGTTGGTCTTCCTTGGTTTGCAGCAAAGGGAGCATTCAGTGTTAAAAATCGTGTAGGTGTCTCGATTGGATTTTCGCCAGCTAGCTCATTTCGAGAGCACGTAACGGTCTATAAGTTACCAACTGTAGAATTTGACTATATTAATTTTACAGGAATGGCATATGTTGGTCGAAATGTCCACCTGGTTCGTAGTAGTGATGCGTTAATTACTGTCGGGGGTAGGATAGGCAGTTTACATGAATTTGTCACAGCGCTTGAAAGTCACAAAGTAATAGGTGTTCTGATGGGAAGTGGTGGTTTGGCTGATTATATACCTACAATGATTCATAATGTTGAACATAAAGGACTTGATACAAAAGACATAATTTTTGATACAAACCCAGCCAGGCTAGTTTCAAAAGTAGTTAAAGCACTAGATTTAATTTACAGTGATTTTAAACATGACGGAACAGATAATAATATTAATGTCAAATATAGCGAAGACGACCTTTAAACAAACCTCCCATTTATTATTGCTATAATAGCTTAATGGCCGAATTTAAACTTGAGAGTGAATATAATCCAACCGGTGATCAACCAACTGCTATTAGTCAACTGGTTGCAGGTTTAGAAAACAAAGAAAAAGAACAGACACTAATGGGTGTAACTGGAAGCGGTAAAAGTGTCATCGGCGAGACAGTAGTCACAATACGTAGGGGTAAGGTTATCTCCCAAGTATTAATCGAAGACATAGTTAATAATCTTTTTACTAAATGGGCTAATTATGTTCAAAAGTCGAATGACAGCGAATTTATTCAAATGTGCGATTTGCCAAGTCTAGATACTTTTGAGACATGGTCATTCGATCCACAAACCGGCAACAATAACTGGCGCTCTGTTAGTCAAATTTCGCGACATCAGACTAATCGGACTATGCAAGTATTAACGGCTTGTGGTCGTAATGTTACTACAACTACAGATCATAATTTTTATATAATTCGTGATGGCGTTATACAACTTTTGAGCGGAAATGAGATTGTCAAGGGAGATGTGCTTCCGGTCCCGCGGATGCTTCCTGAACCAAATAATCCTCTCGAGAAGATCCACTGTCTTGATTGGTTAGTTAATAAGGAAGGTTTTTATATCACGTTGAGTCTAGGTGTAAAGATGACAGACCTTAGTCCATATAAGCAACTATCGTATCGTAAACGATGGGCAATGGTTTATGCTTTAGAGCGTATAACAGCTAAAGAATACGTCAATACTATGATGAGTGTTGACTCAGCGGTATCTGCAACCCATATAGGCTCAAATAAATTATCAGCACAGATACCAATTGAGATTATTTTATCACCAGCAATATTAAGGCTCATTGGATATTATATAGCCGAAGGTCATGCCACAAATCGGTACATCACTATATCATCAGCTGATCAAGAAATTGTGGATGACATAAGCTCTGCAATAACAACAATTGGGTTATCGGTCACAAAACGACAAAAGGTCTATGATTTTCAAATTAATTCAACAGTATTTACGCGTCTACTTCGGGAACTATGCGGACAAAGTGCTATTAATAAACGGCTGCCTAAATTTTGGCCACAACTTAACAATAGTCAGCTCGGTGAGTTGTTAAAAGCCTATTTTGCTTGTGATGGGGGTGTTGAGAAAGAAGTTGTTTCAGCTACAACCGCGAGTGCGCGACTCGCCAGCGACCTGCAATATGCATTACTGAGATTTAAGATACAGGCTCGACGTCGTAATAAGACGGTAGTACTACCGAATGGGTCGAGACGATTATTTCAAACAGTGTCAATAAGTGGAAAATCAAATATAGTAAGATTCGCTAATCATATTGGTTTTAGCTTGCAACGAAAACAAATATCATTGCAAAAATTAGTTAATAATACAGCAACAGAGAACACTAATGTCGACTTAATTCCATTTGCGTTGGCTGACTTATTAAATTCACGCAAAATAATTGGTATGTCCCAGCAAAACCTAGCAGTGTCTATCGGTGTTAGTCGCTCATATATTTCGATGCTTGAAATTGGTGTTCGGGTGCCATCGTTTTCAGTAGCTTCTCGATTATTAAAAATAGTTAGACAATACGCTGTAGGTAATCCTGAGCTTGGTCGGTGTTTGGATCGTATGTCTTTACTCCTTAATATTTTTTGGACGCCAGTTAAACAGATAAAATTCATAGATAAAAAAACAATTGTTTATGATTTTTCAGTTTATGGAAACGAGACATTCTTGGCGGGTGCTGGTGGATTGTTTGTCCACAATACTTTTACAATGGCAAATATTATTGCGAATCGCAATGTTCCCACACTTGTTCTAGCGCATAATAAAACCTTAGCTGCTCAACTATATAGTGAATTTAAAGCATACTTCCCAGAAAACGAAGTCCATTATTTTGTGAGTTATTTTGATTACTATCAACCAGAGGCCTATATGGCCAGTAGCGATACGTATATTGAAAAAGATAGCAAAATAAATGACGAAATCGATAAACTCCGTCACGCCGCCACAACATCACTCCTTACTCACCGAGATACAATTATTGTTGCTAGTGTAAGTTGTATTTACGGAATTGGTTCACCCGAAGACTATGCTGATATGTCAATTTTGATTAAAAAAGGCGAAAAGCGAAAACAAGATAAATTCGTTAGACTTCTTACAGATATTCAATATCATCGTAATGATGTTGATTTTCATCGCGGTACATTTCGAGTCCGTGGTGATATTGTAGATGTTTTTCCGGCTGGCAGTGATGTAGCTTATAGGATTGAATTTTATAGTGATACAGTCGAACGTTTAACTCGAATTGACCCACTGACTGGTGAAATTTTAGCAAAACCAAACGAGGTATCTATTTTTCCCAGCAGCCACTATGTAACACCAAAAGAAAAGCTTGAACATGCTATCGAAGGTATAAAAAAAGAATTTGAAGAGAGATTGAGATGGTTTGAAAAACAAAATAAACTTCTTGAAGCTCAACGCTTGTCACAGCGGACAAAATACGATATTGAAATGCTTGAAGAGACGGGTTTTGTAAAGGGTATTGAAAATTATTCTCGTTATTTAACAAACCGCGAGCCAGGCGAACAGCCAGCCACACTTTTGGACTATTTTCCAGATGATTTTTTAATGATGATTGACGAAAGTCATATGACATTGCCACAAGTGCGTGGGATGTATAACGGCGATAAAGCCCGCAAAGAGGCCTTGGTCGAATATGGGTTTAGAATGCCGTCGGCGCTCGATAATCGGCCACTAACATATACTGAATTTAACCATCATATCAATCAAGCCATCTACTTTTCGGCTACACCCAGCGATTATGAATTGTCACACAGCCCAAAGCCTGCTGAACAGATTATTAGACCAACAGGTCTAATTGAACCTGAAATTGTAATTCGTCCAAGTAAAAACCAAATCGACGATTTAATCAACGAAATTCGCGGTATAACTTCAAAAAAACAGAGAGTGTTGGTGACAACCCTGACAAAGCGAATGGCCGAAGATTTATCGACTTATTTACAGGATATGGAGATTAAAACTGCCTATATCCACAGCGATATTGATACCTTAGAGCGTGGAGATATCTTAAAGGACTTACGAAACGGCGTTTATGATGTTTTAGTCGGTATTAATCTGCTTCGTGAGGGTCTCGACCTGCCAGAGGTTAGCATGGTGGCAATTATGGATGCCGATAAAGAAGGATTCCTCAGAAGTACAGGAGCGCTTATCCAAACCAGTGGGCGCGCGGCTAGGCATGTTGGAGGTAAAGTTTTTATGTATGCTGATAGGATGACTGATTCGATGAGTAAGGCTATTTCCGAAATGAATCGTCGTCGTAATATTCAAATTGAATATAATAAAAAACACGGGATTACTCCAAAAAGTATTGCCAAAGAAGTTGGCGAAGGACTACGGGCGATTATTCCTAAAAAGCCTGATGAATCGCACAAACTTAACCTTAAAAAAATACC
>CAZHFQ010000022.1:0-11042 GCA_964531915.1 uncultured Saccharimonas sp. (SeqCode)
TCCCAGGCTGACTTTTTATTATTATCAGCTAGTCGCTGGTTAAAAACAGGTATGAACGATACGCTAAGTGCTCCAGATACTAAAATAAAAAACATGAAATCAGGAATCAAAAATGCAACTGTATAAGCATCAATACCCTGGGGGTATGTTGAATAATAAAGGCTGTTTAATTGACGATCACGAATTAACCCAAGCACGCTTGAAAGCAGCGCTGAACCGGCCAGCAAAGTTGCCGCCCATTTAATTGGTAATTTCATATTCGCTCTTGCTACAGTACTTTTTATTGATCGCATATTTGTTATTTGCCAGACTTAGTAGAGTTTAGCCTCCTTGGGTAAGACCGCATCTTTTAGTATTTCAGAGACTTTGTCTTCGTCAATTGTTTCTTCTGCTAACAGGGTTTTAGACAATTTATCCAGCCCTTTTAGATTATTTTTTATCACAAACTCGGCGCGACTTGCGGCCTCTTCTATTAAGTTAGCGACCTCTTTATCGATTTCTTTGGCCGTATCATCGCTATATGGTCTGTCGTGTGTCATTCTGTCAAAAACCATCCCACCATTGTCTTCGTGGAATACCTGGTTACGAAGTTTCGTCCCCATACCTTGTTCTATAATCATATCCCTAGCTACCCCAGTTGCCATTCTAAGGTCTGCTGCTGCCCCTGTTGTAACTCTATCATCACCGTAAATTAATTTTTCAGCGATACGTCCACCAAGTGCCCTTGCAAGAATATCCTTAAATTCGATGATACTTGTGTGATTTTTATCCTCTGGCGGCAAGAACCAAGTAACTCCACCAGTTGCCCCGCGTGGAATAATTGTAACCTTATGAACCGGGTCACTATCTGGTAAAACATGTCCGACAATCGCATGCCCAGCTTCATGATATGATGTCATTTCTTTTTCTTTATCACTCATAATTTTTGTTTTGTGTTCTGGTCCAATTGCTATTTTTTCAAAGGCTTCGATTAAATCTGAGTTATTGATTTTTTTAGCATTTCGCCCAGCAGCAACAATTGCTGACTCATTAGCAATATTTGCCAAGTCTGCGCCTGACGAACCAGCAGTTTTAGCTGCCAGTGAATTAATGTCAACCGTTGCATCAACAGGCTTATTCTTGAAATGAACTTTCAAAATTGATTCACGATCTTTGCGCTCGGGCAGTGTAATCTCCGTACGTCTATCAAATCGCCCCGGACGAAGTAATGCCGGATCAAGCACATCGGCTCTATTGGTCGCGGCAAGCACTATAACATTAGCCCCTACTTCAAATCCATCCATTTCAACAAGAATCTGGTTTAATGTTTGCTCGCGTTCATCGTGTCCACCCCCCATACCGCTACCTCGCCTGCGCCCAACTGCATCAATTTCATCAATAAAGACAATAGCTGGAGCATTCTTTTTGGCTTTTGTGAATAAATCGCGAACTCGCGAGGCTCCAACCCCGACAAACATTTCGACAAACTCTGAACCAGAAATTGAAAAGAATGGTACATTTGCTTCACCGGCGACTGCCCTAGCCAGTAAGGTCTTACCCGTACCTGGACTCCCGACCAGTAGCACTCCCCGCGGAATTTTTGCGCCTAATGATTCATATTTTTTAGGATGTTTCAGAAAATCTACGACTTCTTTTAGATCTTGCTTGGCTGAATCATTGCCAGCAATATCGTCAAAAACAGCCTTTTCTTTATCCAGACCATAAAGTTTTGCTTTTGATTTGCCAAATCCCATGGCTTGGTTGTTTTGACCTTGGGCTTGACGCATCATAAACATAAAGAATCCAGCAATTAACACAACAGGGACAATAATGGCTGCCAAACTCCAAAAAGTACTACCGGTAGTTGATACTGGCAAAATACTGACATCGACTGGGGCATCAGTTTTTAAGCCTTGCTGCTGGATACTGCTGTCCGCCTGTTTGGTTGATTTTTCGGTTGGGTCTTTACTACCTTTTGGCGTAACCGTAACGTCGCTCCCCTGAATCACAATCTTTGAAATCTCGCCTGCATTCGCCCGTTTAATTACACTGGATATAGGAACCTGCTTTAAGTCGTCGTGTGGTGAAAAATAGACTAACCCGACGATAATGGCAAATATTATAATTGCCCAAAACAAGCCCAGGCGGATAATGTCACTTGGTTTTTTCTTCATACTTGGTAGTTTCATTGCCATAAAAAATCATACATCCTTTCAGTCAGTAGTCTAGCTATTCTATTTCTGTATTTATTTTATCAGTTTGACGGTAAAATTACGAGAGGTGAAATCAATTTTTACACCATAGCCCGCCAAATACGTCTTGCCCTGAGAGTACGTTTTGATTGCATGCAAAGCTTTCAACCTCTGGGGTCGAGTTAAATGCCATTTTACAATATGCCTCAACAGCTCTGAACCAATCCGGTCATCGACGTGAGTAAAAAAATAGCGACCATAAGACGGCCCTCGTCCTATTAATTTGGCTGACTCTTTTCCAATTAACGATTTAACATCTTTTTGCGCCTCCCACAAACAAAGCAGTTGCCTTTTAACATCCTCGTCTAATCCAGTTATTTTTTGTCTGATACGATTGCGTAGATATGCGTCAGTACTGTTAGTACTGTCTTCGCACCACTTTAAGTTATTTTTTTTAGCATATTCAATAACCTCGGCCTTGTTTATATTTGTTAACGGTCGAACTACATCCGAGTCCAAAACCGCCAACCCCCGCCAGCCAGTTCCACGCGATAAATTAATAGCAATCGACTCGATGACATCGTCAGCGTGATGAGCCGTAACTAATTTTGCATTATATTTTTTTGCAACCGAACGTAAAAAAGCATAGCGTTCGTCCCTAGCTTTTTCTTCGCTGGCATTTTTTCCCAACTCTTCGCGCTTTATCTCAAATGGTAATCCATATTTTTCTGCTAATCCCCTCACAAATTCAGCATCCTCGTGTGAATTATCGCGAATCCCATGATCAAAATGCGCCACTACCACTTTGCAAGGTTCCACCTTGCAAAGGATAGATTGGTTATACATCATATCCAATAAAACCACCGAGTCCACCCCGCCGCTAACGGCAACAACATATTTTCCCTTAGGTGACGAATCCATTTTCATTAAAAAAACCTTTTTGCAATAACTACGCCAACCCAAATACCAAACAAACCACCGACGAACCCCCCCAGGATACTCCACAAATCAAAAACGCGACTATCAAACAATACAGGTAAATACCCGCCGACCAGGCTAAAAAGAACCGTAAAAAACATAATAACACTTTTATTCATACACCTAAGTATACAACCATAAAATATTTATTCATCCAAGACATTTTAAAAAGTACATACTACTTAACACTGTTGTAAGATATTCATCACCCTAAGGTGTCAAAAAGGACGGAACTTTTTAGTATTCGGCGTAAATAATGAATTACAGATATCTCGTGCTGCCAAACGGTATTTTGGTTTTTATGAATTCACTAGTTTTTAACGTATCAGCCGAATGCACCGTTCTTTCACCAAACTGCTGGTTTATGATATCGATGGCACCAACCAGTTGCTGTTCACGCACTATTTGATCGCTAAATAGACTTATTTGTGGGTTATCGTCATCAGACAATTCATAACAACGAACCCCAATTTCTTGAACTCGTCCAGGGGCTTTTAAAAACAAGCTCTGGGCTATAGCATTAATGGTGCTGTCGCTATAAAACGGCATCTGACATATTTGACAAGTATGCCAACATTTTCTATCAATTGTTTTAATGTAAATGTGAACACCCCTTGCGACTTTATTTTGCATTCGAAGCCTAGAACCAACCGATTCACACAAATAATGAAGTCTGGCCGCTATTTCATTATGGCTTAAGTTTCTGTTTTCTAAAACATATTGCCGACCAATCGTCTTAGTTCCAAACGTTCTGTCATCAACCTCATACCCACGCAACCTTTCATACCAATAACGCCCAATAATACTTTTAAAAACCACTTTTTGTAAAGATACGACATCGGCGTCCAAAAACTGAATTGGAGTAAAGATATTAACCGCATTTAAGCGTTTTTGCATATGCCCTGCGATACCTGTTAAATCAGTCAGTTTCATCGTCTTATAAACTTCTCGCAAATTATTTGCATCAATCGTATCCAAACCATCCGGTTTATGTAGCCCAGCTGCAGTTTTTGCTAAAAACCTACTAGGACCAATCCCGATATTACAGCGCATAGCGCAGCCCACTTCTTCGTGCAGACGTTTTTTAATTTCATAGCCAATATCTACGAGTGAACGTTTTAACGGCACATTGTGAAAATCGATAATACCCTCGTCGATACTTTTCATAACAACATTTGGCGAATAGCTATTCATAATCGACATTAGTTTTCGATAGACAAAACGGTATTTCGCAGGATCACTTTCAACTGCTATCAGACCTGGTGCCAACTTGGACGCCTCGACAAACTTCATGCCAATTTTTACCCCTTTAGCCTTTGCTTCATAACTAGCAGTTACGATACTGGTATTTTCGATCCGACGGTTGATAACAGCAATCGGTCTACCACGTAACATCGGTCTGGATTGCTGCTCAATTGATGCAAAAGCCGAGTTCAAATCGACATGCATAATCAGCGACGGCTCGGCATTAAACATGATCCGCCTCGCGTGTTAACTGCCACGTCAAACGTTCGGCATCAAATTCCAACCGAAAATCAGCTGACCCATCAGTCACATCAAAAATATGCACCATTCGTTTGCCTTTTACATTTGGATGTCGCAAGCCAATCTCGGTCACGTCAATCTCGCGCCCATTAATCCGTCTGAATTTAATTGGCCTACATGGATTTAGCCCTTCACCGAATACCGCTACGACTTTAATCCGTTCATTTAAAAAGAGTTCGTCGTTCATATTAAAAATCCCCTAAATTTTCGCCGTACGGCGATCCGCTGTATAGCGGAAGGAAACGTTAGTAATAAGTTGTTTTGCCCGTTCTTTTAACCCGTTTCTTAGCCAAAACCCCGAAGACAATTTTAAATAATGACCGATTCGTGAGGGACGCTTATTCGCCTTCGCTTTCGCTGTACAGCGAAAGCGAACGGCGCACAGTGAGTATCGCGTGGTTATATCACCATTATACCACCCTAAAAAGTTTACATATGTGGTTATAAATGCAATAATTACAGTTAGATAATAACCATAATCGGTAATAAATATTTATGGAACCAAAAGATTTTGACGATCAAGAGAATCAAAAACAACCGCAGGATTTCCCAGAAATGCCTAATGAACAGTCTATGGACACACCTGTCGAGCAACCCGAACAATCTAATGTTCAGCCAGAACAACAGCCAATTACAACAAATCCAAAAAAATCACTAAAAAAATTATATATATTAGTGGGAATAATTGTTGTTTTAATTATAGTCACATTTGCGGGCTATTTTGTTTATAGCTATTATAATCCTGTGTCAAAAACAGACGAAACTAACAAACCATCAACATCAAATAATACCGCCGACAATACTATAAATCCAAGCGTAGAGGCAGCAACAAGCACGTTAACTGGTAGTAATGTTAGTGAATCAAGTATCACAAGCACAGACGACAGTAAAATCACAACTGATGCCAGCACTGATGCTGGAAGTGTAGGAGACAGTATCAATGAAAACAACTTCTAAGAAAATTATTACCTCTGGCATAATAGCACCAACCCTAGTCCTATTTACGGCTTCAGCAGCTATGGCAATTAACCAACCCACAAATACAGGCAGCTTAAAATCAACAGTCTGTTCACGCATAGAAAATTTGCAAGGGACAAATGAGTCTACGGTTGCAAAACATATGGCAACTTTGCAAACGAATTTTGCTGCGCGTTTAGCAAAAATTACTAGTAATAAGACAGAGAATGATCAAAAAGTTTTAACCGCACGAACTAATGCCAGAAACCAGTTTGAAGAAAAAATTAAAACTATGGAGTCACAAGAAGGCATAACTGACGTCCAAAAAGAGGCTATCGAAACTTTTAAAACCAACATGGAACAAGCAAAAGACACTAGGGATGCCGCGGTTGATAACGCTCGTACTAAATATCGTACCGCTCTAATGAAAACGGTTTCAACTCAGCAACAAGGATTAGTTGACGCCTCCAATGCATACCAAACATCAGTAAAGTCAGCATTTCAAACAGCTACTGCAAATTGCGGTGATGAAAAAACTGTAATGACTAACCTTCGTGCAGCTATTAAAACAACCCGCCAAACAATGAAGGATGCACGTAGCGCATCAAAAGCTACCAATGAAGTAAAACAATTCGCTGCAACCAGGAACGCAGCTATCCAGACTGCCAATAAAACATTTGCCGATTCAGCTGCTAAATATGCATCGACATTATCTGCAGCACTTGAAACAACAAATTAACCCCAAGTAACTCTAGAAAAACCCTTGGTTATTTAGTATAATCATCCCTGTGATTGATGTTTTTACATTAATCCATTAAAACAAACAAGTTTGTTTTAATGAAAGGAGAAGTCGCGACGAGTCGAAGCTTTTGTCCTTTAGGACAAAACGAGACCTTGTCAGCGTGCTTCGACGCGGTAGCGTAGCTCAGTTGGTTAGAGCGTAGGACTCATAAGCCTAAGGTCACAGGTTCAATTCCTGTCGCTACTACCAATAAAATATCCTCACCGAAAGATGGGGTTATTTTATTGATAAGTGCTGACATATTTTTGTAAGCAAATGGAATACACTTTAGAAGATGTGACAGTTTATTTACTCTTTTTCTTTAACCCAACTATGCCTGACATTTTATTAATAACTGCTCGCCCGACTTTCCTGGGTCTATCATGCGTTGATTTTGTTACTGAATTCGAAATATATGTCATGTGTTTATCGCGATAGGTTTTGAACTCGCTTTTTTTCAAACCGTGTTTTGTGATAAAATTGCTAATTTTTTCAGTCCCAATAGTGTGCGGCATCATAACATACGTAGCCCCCATATCGTACAACTTTACAGCAGCCAAAGCAGAGTCAGCACTGCATATTATCAAGATTCGCGGATTTATTTTGGATACGTTGCTGACCAAAAATTCGGTAGTTTCCTGATCAGTTATGGTTGAAATGACAGATTTTACTTTCGAAAAATCAATTTCCTCCAACAAATCAAAACTCGTCGCATCACCGTACATAAAGTCATACCCGCGCCTGGAAACTTCTTCAATCGTGCTGGGGTCATGATCGATTATTAAATATTTGACATTTATCTTAGTAAAAGCCCGTACGAATTCCAAGCCACCTTTTTTGTACCCAAAAATTATCGCATTATACTTTTCATCATGAAGGTCGTTCGAATTTAATTTCTTTCTTTCAAAGAACGACAGATGCTTTTCAAGAAATTTATAAAGCTTGTCTGAATAAATAATTTGGTATGAAGAAGTTGCAAACGTAATAAGCGCCACCATCGTTACCAATGTAACGGCCTCATGAGAAATCTGGTTATTTGCAATGCCCATTAATACAAATATTAATGAAAACTCACTAACCTGCCCCATAGATATCGCAGTCTTAAACGCAGTCTTCTTTTTATATCCTAAAATTCCAAGAACCGTCATTACGATTAGTGGTTTAAAAATAATTACAAAACCACTAAACACCATTACCGGCAACCAAGCCGATCCGATGTTATTTATTTCTAGCCCTGCTCCGAGTGAGATAAAAAATACTACTATGAAAAAATCGCGCAACGGTCTTAACCTAGAACTAACGTCCCTTGCGTATGGCATTGACGCGATAGAGACACCTGCAAACAATGCTCCTACTTCAAGCGAGAACCCTAGCCACAAGAATAATGCCGCAACACCCAGACCCCACGCAATAGCCGACAAAAATAATAACTCTTGAGAGCGCTCAAAAAAGGCTGCCAAAGGTTTTATTACCAATTTTGAAAATAGTAGTATAAATGCTACTAACGCAATGCCTTTTATTATTAGCCAAAGAATATCCGCAAAATCCATAGCTCCATTCGCAGATGCCGTAGATGCAAGTAATGCAAATGTCGCAATAACATCTTGTACCAATAAAATTCCTATAGCGATTTTGCCGTGCAGCCTGTGTTGCTCTTTTTTATCTGAAAATAGTTTTAATATTACAATCGTAGAGCTTAGCGATAACCCAATTGATATATACAAAGAGGGGACTACATCAAACCCAAATCCCCTTGCAGCAAAAAACACGATAGCCGTAGACAAAATAACTTGGCATAACCCTGTGGTAAGCGAGGCCTTACTGAGTTTTTTAATTGTACCCACATTTAGCTCAAGCCCCACTATAAACAACAGCAAAACAATTCCAAATTTACCCAGAATATCTATTGTTTGAGACTCGTTTATAAGATTCAAAACAGCAGGCCCAACCAGGATACCCGTGACAATATACCCGATAATTAACGGTTGTCTCAGAATCCTCATAATAATCGCCACAATCGCCGCAATAAAGATTAATATACTAATTTCTGCAAATATCTGATTTACCATGAATACATAGTTTCTGTAATATATTTATTTAAAGAAATATACTCACGTTTATTATATGTGTATTATGACTATTGGCACAAGGCTTGCCGGATAATTGTGGAAAAATAAAAGTACCCTACCGAAAATGTTACTCTACTTACATACCGTCAATCGCAGCCTCTCGGCGAGCGATAAACCCAAGCAACTGCTCGGTACTACGTGGCTTATCCCACGTCGCCATTTCCAACCCCAATAGCTCACTCTTGGTTACTAATTCTATAGCTGATTGTGTTTCCATTTGATATTTCCTTTTTTTGTTTTTATTGTTTTATAAGTCTATTTAAGCATAATAATCATAAAAAAGCAATAGCTTTTTGTGTTTTTGTCCTTAATCTTTGACGTTATAGTGGTGGAAATATCCACCCCAATACAAAATGACAATTTCTGACCGGCTCTGATGGGCTAAAAACTACTTTTTTGCCTTCACCGTATCTATGGATATGGTTCAGCCAAACAAAGATAGTTTTTAGCCTCACCATAATCCAATCAAAACCTTATAATTTTGTATTGGGGTGGATATGTGCTATAAATTAGAGTGAGGAATTAGGAAAATAAAAACATGGATATACCCAGCTCCCTCGCAGTCATAGCCCTAGCAGCATTAATTCATGCCAGCTTTCAACTGAGCGTGAGTGTTTTAACTTTGCTAAGTGGACATTCTATCGGGGCAAAACATTCCCATGCCAGACTTTTTCGCCTAACTACAAGTTTTGTGTTCGGTGCAGGTATAATGACAGCCTTACTCCTATCGTCCATATCATTAACCCTTCAAAACCTTTTCATATTTAGAACTCCTCAAATTATCTGGGCAGCTAGTTGTGGGTTGTCAATCGGAGTTGCAATATCTATTTGGTTCTTTTATTACCGTCACGAAAAAGGGACTTCATTGTGGATTCCAAAAAGTATGTCAAACTACTTGAATAACCGCACAAAATCGACAAAACTCAGTGCCGAGGCTTTTGGGCTGGGACTTTCCAGTATCCTGGGGGAAATATTATTTGTTATCGCACCACTTTTAATGGCAGCCCTTGTGTTGGTGCAGCTTCCCTACATATGGCAACTTGTAGGAATCGTCGTATATACCCTTGTGTCATTACTTTCACTACTGATTGTATGGGTTTTAGTTGGTAGCGGACATAATCTAAGTAAAATCCAAAAATGGCGCGAATCTAACAAATATTTCTTGCAGTTTGCTTCTGGTTTAGGTCTTTTGGTGTTGGTTTTCTTTGTGTATGTAACTGAAATTTTAGGCTATCTTGTAGGATATAACTAATATGGTTTTGTCGGTGGATGTAATTAAACGTGGCGGACAGCGCCAACCAGAGCACTTCCAGCGCGAAAAGCTCCATGCCAGTATCGTTGCGGTATGTTTAAGTGCTAGAGCGCCTGATGGTCAAGCCGAAGCTGTCGCACATGCAGTGTGCGAAGCAGTTATTGCTTGGCTACAACTGCATCCAGAAGTAACATCAAACGATATCCGCATGACAGCTGCTAAACATTTACGAATACATCACCCCGAAGCGGCCTATCTATATGAACAAAATCGAATTACAATATAATCCGAGAAGGGAATTATTATGGTGAAAAAATATGCATTTGACTATGACCTAATCGTAATCGGGAGTGGCGCTGGTGGCAGCGCAGCCGCAACCATTGCCGCAAGGGAAGGGAAGCGAGTCGCGATTGTTGAATCCGACGCATTTGGCGGCGAATCTCCAAACTGGAGCGACATCCCAACCAAAGCATTACTCCACGCTGCTAATTTATATGACGAAGCCAGACATGGGGCAAGGTTCGGCCTACGTTCGTCAACTCTCGGTTATAACTACCCTTCAATTCGCGCCTGGAAAGATCTGGCCGTCAAACGTACCGGCGCTGGCGGTAATCGTAAATATTATGAAAACCAGGGAATTGACACTTACGTGGGACTTGCCCACTTTATTTCACCAAACGAGATTAGCGTTTCTAGGCGACATTTGTCAGCCAGCAATTTTTTGGTTGCAACTGGTGCCAAGTGGATTATTCCGAAAATCCCAGGACTTGATAAGATAAAATATTTAACCCCACGCACAATTCTAGAAACGATTCGCCCACCTAAAAGCCTACTTATTATTGGAGGCGGGGACACAGGTGTTGAAATTGCTCAACTAATGGCAACATTTGGAACCAAGGTTTATATAGCCGAACAGGCTGCTCACCTTTTACCTCACAAAGACAGTGAAATTGGTGAATTAATTGAACGAATTTTACACGAACAAAAAGGCGTTACTGCACTTACCCATTCGCGAATTTTATCTGTTGAAAAGGATAGTTTACAAAAACGCATTACTATATCGCGGGCAGAAACCGAAAAATCCTTCCGTGTTGACGAAGTTTTGGTCGCTACAGGGCGCACCCCAGAGGTTGACTTAGGCCTGGATAATGCTGGCATAAAATATACCGCAGCTGGAATTAAAGTAAATAATTTCCTGCAGACTAACGTCAAGCACATATTTGCGGCTG
>CAZHFQ010000023.1:0-10619 GCA_964531915.1 uncultured Saccharimonas sp. (SeqCode)
TGTTATTGCCGCGCCGCTGACTGGTTTTATGAGTGTCGCAAATGGCGCTCAACGAGGATTCATGCAAGTACTTTCGCAACATGCAAAAGCAACATAAGACTAATTTTGTAACTACGAGATAGTAGATGGTAAATAGTAAATGGTAGATAGTAGAAATACTGGATACCAAACACTCAATACCACCTACCATATACTACATATTAACTACCAAATTAAGGAGAAATAACCATGGCTGATAAAGAAATCAAGCTATCCGCTGCACAAAAGAAAATCATTGATGAGCTCAACAAACTCTCAGCCCTAGAGTTGAGCCAAATTGTACAACATCTGGAAGATGAGTGGAGCGTAAGTGCCGCTGCCCCTGCAGCACCTGTTGCTGCCATAGCTGCTGATGCAGCTCCAGCCGAAGAGGGTAAGTCAGAATTCACCATTAACCTCAAAGAAGCTGGTGTACAAAAAGTTGCTGTCATTAAAGCAGTCAAAGAAATCACCGGACTTGGTCTAGGTGAAGCTAAAGCTATTGTTGATGGAGTACCTTCAACAGTAAAAGAAAAAGTTAATAAAGAAGAGGCTGAAAACGCCAAAAAACTTCTCGAAGAAGCAGGCGCAACAGTTGAATTAGCATAATTCAAAGTATTTGACCATATATTGTATTAGCAAATACCGCTCGATTTTATCGAGCGGTATTTTGTTCCTATAAAATATACAACGATTCTTAGTATATATCATAAAATCTTGTGGAAAACCTGATATTTACATTGACATTATAGGTATAAATTGGTATATATAGGGTAATATATTCAAAAATAGACAAAAGGAATTGCGAGTTACCATGTCTGAACTACCAGAAAAACAAGTCAAACGATTACATAGCTTAATGCAAGAAGCAGAAACTAACCTTGCGGCGGCCAGGGAGCTTTTGATCAGTATCACCGGAGAAGATGGCTCTTCAATAACACCAAAATCAAGCAGTATGGATGACGCTAGAGGTAAAGTCATTGAAGGGGTATTCGACGGCCAAAAAATGGCTGGTCCAGATGGAAAAGAATACCCAGTTCCAGCAAATTATGCCAGTAAATCAAAACTTGTTGAAGGTGATGTTTTGAAACTTACTATCACCGATGACGGTAGTTTTGTTTATAAACAAATTAGCCCGATTGACCGCAAACAAATTATTGGCACACTAGTCCAGCACGACGGTGCATATTATGTTGAAGCCAATGGTCGCGAATATCGAATCTTGCTTGCAAGTGTTACGTATTTTAGAATTAATGTTGGTGACCAGGTTACTGTTATTGTTCCCGCAGATAACCCAGATGCTATTTGGGCAGCTGTCGAAGCCGCTTTGTAAAAGTAAAATTTTACATTTTTAAAAACCCTCTCTTTTGCGGGTTTTTTATTTGCATAAATAAAACAAAAGCAGTATACTGATTTTATCACAGAGGTGAAAACAAAAATGGTAAATAATACGGCATTATAAACACAAAAAAGTGCGTATAATCAGAGATAGATATGCGTGAGGGGAAATAAACAGTGTCAAAAGCATTGTATAGAAAATACCGTAGTAGATCGCTCGACAAAGTAATTGGGCAAAAACATATAACCGATATTCTTTTACGTGCCATAAAAAACGGTAGTGTATCCCATGCGTACCTGCTGAGTGGACCTCGTGGAGTTGGTAAAACCTCGGTTGCACGAATTTTGGCTCATGAAATTAATGAACTTCCATATAATGAAGATACGACTAATCTTGATATTATCGAAATCGACGCCGCCAGCAACAACGGTGTAGAAGATGTCCGTGATCTTCGCGAAAAAGTCCAAATTGCTCCTTTTTCCGCCAACAAAAAGGTATATATAATAGATGAAGTTCACATGCTATCAAAAGCCGCATTCAATGCGTTGCTTAAAACGTTAGAGGAACCCCCTGAGCATGTTATTTTTATTCTTGCAACAACAAATGTCGAAAAACTACCTGCTACGATTATTAGTCGAGTTCAGCGCTTTAGCTTTAGACCTATCAAAGTCGATGATGCGGTAAATCATTTATCATACATTGCCAAACAAGAAGGTATTAATATTGACAATGATGCACTGAGACTTATTGCGCAGCGCAGCGACGGTAGTTTTAGGGATAGTATCAGTCTGCTTGACCAACTATCCAGCCTTGTAAATAATGACTCAAAAACAATTTCGGTAAATTTAATCGAAAATATTCTTGGGCTAGCTCCAGCTGAAATTATTGACCAACTCTTAGACGCAGTTGAAACACATAACTTTACCGATTTGATAAAACTACTAGATCGCATGTTCGATGAAGGCGTGGATAGTATTGTAGCCGTAAATCAATTATCGAATAATATTCGTGAAAAAATAGCAGAAAAACCTCAACTACTACCACTTCTCGAAGCATTAATTGATGTAGTAAAGAGTCCACAGCCACAATTAAAACTACTCAGCGTTTTAGGGATGGCGGCTTATTCTAAACAATCAACTAAATCAGTTGCTTTGTTGGCACCTTTGCATAAATTTAGCGCCTCAATCGCTGAGCTTGAAAAACAAGCTACAAAAGAAAAACCAAAAGATTCAGTTCCAAAAAAACAAGTAACAACTAAAAATATTGTTAAAAATGTTATTTCGTCCAAAAAAAATCAAACGATGCCGTTTGATTGGAAAAAGCTTGTTGAGTATACAAAACAAAATCACATCGCGTTATATAGTGTTCTTTCAATGTGCGGTTACCAAATCGAAGAAAATAATTTGACTTTATTTACAAATAATAAATTCTATAAGAAAAAGTTAGACGACACAAAATACACCTTACTTCTCAACGAATGTCTTCATGAAATTGGGTTTTATGAGCTGAATATCCACACAGTTCCCACAGCTCTTCCACCGAAGGATAGCCAGGCCGCTGCCGTTGCTGCTATTATGGGTGGAGGAGAAGAGGTCTCATTAGAGTCCGTATAGTCACAAATGGCGAACAAGGAAGTTATAGCTGGGAAAATTCCACCACAAAACATTGATGCTGAAAAAAGTCTGCTTGGCGCTGTTTTAATTGACGAAGAAACTATTTCAGATATTTCCGAACATGTAACTTTTAAGGATTTTTATGAAAAACGCCATTCGACTATTTATGGCGCCATGATGAATCTTTACGAAAAACACAAACCAGTTGATTTATTGACATTAACAGATGAGTTAAAACGCAAAAAAGAATTAGATATTGTTGGTGGCTCGGCATATTTAACTGAGCTTACTAATTATGTACCCACCTCGGCACATGCCGAAGCATATGCAGAGTTGGTCGCTCAAAAGGCCATACGTCGTCGCCTAATAAAAGCCAGTGGTGATATTTCTCAACTTGGATATAATGAAGAAACAACTACTCAAGAACTGCTTGAAAAAGCAGAATCTGAACTATTTTCTGTTAGTGATCAATCCTTGAAACAAGATATTGTTAGTATCGAAAGCATTTTAACTGAAAGTTTTGACCGTATGGAAGAATTACACCGGAATAAAGGCTCTCTTCGCGGTGTTAGGACGGGATATAGAGATTTAGATAATATGACCGCAGGACTTCAGCGAAGCGATTTAATCGTGCTTGCATCACGACCGGCTATGGGTAAGACCACACTTGTAACAAACCTGGCATACAATGTTGCAACTGCTGCTAAACAACCTGTTCTATTTTTCAGCCTGGAAATGAGCAAAGAACAGCTAGTTGACCGTATGCTGGCCGACTCGTCGGGCGTTGACGCTTGGAATATCCGAACTGGAAACTTATCTGACGATGACTTTAGTAAATTATCAGAAGCCATGGGCGAATTAGCAGAAGCACCAATATATATTGACGACACTCCAGGGCTTTCGGTACTTGAAATGAGGACCAAAGCCCGACGAGCCAATCACGAACAGCCACTAGGGCTAGTAATCGTAGATTACCTTCAGCTAATGCAAGGGAGTAGCAGTAATAGTATTGAAAATCGAGTTCAAGTTGTTGGTGAAATATCACGAGGACTAAAACTGATTGCTCGCGAGTTAAATGTTCCCGTTATAGCACTCAGTCAGCTGAATCGTTCTGTTGAATCTCGTAGCCCACAGATTCCACAGCTTGCAGATTTACGTGAATCGGGTTCTGTCGAACAGGACGCCGATATTGTGATGTTTATCTACCGCGAAGCCTACTATAACCCCGAAACTGAACGCGAGAATATCACAGATTTAATTATAGCTAAACACCGTAATGGTCCTACTGGTAAAGTTGAGCTGTACTTCCATCCCGAACGACTGCGATTTACGTCTTTGGATCGTAAACACGACGCATAAATTAGTAAGCCTTCTCGTGGTATAATTGCTATTGTATATGGGTAAGTTTAAGATCTCTGAATTCTTTTTGTATAGATGGCATTATCTGATTGGGTATTTACTGGTTGCAGTTGGATTAATCGCATCACTTATATTTGTTGGTAAGTATCTGCCGGGCGGTCTTTCCTCGGCAGAGATACAGTCAGTTATTAAAAGTGCTTCAATAACAATCGCTGATATTTGGTCAGTGAACGTTATTAACCTGCCTTATTATTTATTACAGCATGCTTGTCTAGTCATTTTTGGGGTATCCATATTTAGCATTAAACTGCCTTCTATTGTATTGGCATTTTTATCGGTAATAGGATTGGTGCTGCTGCTTAGTCGATGGTTTAGACCAAGAGTTGCAATTTTAGCTTCTTTAATTGCTTTAACTACAGGCCAATTTTTATTTGTGGCACAAAACGGCACTCCAGATATTCTTTATTTATTTTGGCCAATTTGGATAATACTACTTGCAAGTATAATACCGACATTCCATAAAAAGTACAGAAAGTTTCTGGGGATAGCATTTTTCCTGCTAGTTTCGCTAAGTCTTTATACGCCTTTAAGTTTTTATATGATTTTTGCAATAATTGGATCAGTCGCATTGCATCCACACCTGAGATACCTTTTGAAAAAAATATCACTTTACAAAATATTAGCCGGTTCGATAGTCTTAATCCTTATAATTTCGCCGTTGATCCTTGCTATTATTAAGACCCCTAATATCGGTCTAACCCTGCTTGGTATTCCAACAAAGTGGCCAAACTTGTCTACAAATCTTGCTTCGTTAGCAAATGAATATTTCGATTTTACTAATACAAATATTGGATCAGTAATAACCCCTATTTTTGGACTGGGGCTAGTAATGTTAATCGCATTGGGTGCATATTTCGTAATAAGAACAAAATCGACAGCAAAAAGCTATCTTTTGCTGCTATGGATATTTTGTTTAATTCCGGTTGTTATATTAAATCCGAATAATACAACCATAACATTCTTACCTCTAGTGATATTGATGGCTTCGGGGTTGAGTGGGTTACTTTCAAACTGGTATCAACTTTTTCCAAAAAACCCGTACGCCCGTGTTGGAGGACTGATTCCGATAATAATTTTAGTATTTATTATGGTCTCGTCTGGAATTAACAGATACGCATATGGCTACACTTATGACCCAAATGTTGTTCCTAGTTTTAGTAAAGATCTACAATTAATTCCGAAAGACACAAAAAATATTGTAGTTGACGATAGTGAGTTAGCGTTTTATTCAGTCATCTCTAAATATAATAAGTCCATGACAATATCAACTATACCAGAAGGTAATATTTTTATAGCAACACACAAATCCAACCAGTCATTTAGGGGTTATATGGTTGACAGAATCATCACAAATTCATCAAAAAATGATTCTGATAGGTTTTATCTGTATAAAAAGATAACTCAGTAACGTATACTAGTATTAATACATAATTTGCAAAAAGGAGAATATAAATGGCATTTGACCAAGTAAAAATGATGAATAATTTGCGAAAAGCTCAGAATGAACTTAAAAAAGAGATTGTTGAAGTAGAAGCTGGTGACGGGGCAGTTGTTGTTCAAGTTAATGGTGAGCTTAAAATCAAGAAAATTTCTATCGATCCCAAACAAGTTGACCTAGATGACATTGAACAACTTGAGCACTGGTTAGAGATTGCCTTGCGTGATGGTTTACAAAAAGCACAAGAGATAGCTGCTGAAAAAATGAAACCTCTCATGGGTGGTTTGGGTAATTTAGGATTGTAGGTAACAAAATTGTCTCAGTTATTGCCGTCAGCACTAGTTAACGTAATTGATGAACTTGGTAATTTACCTGGGGTTGGTTCACGTACGGCCGAGCGTTATGCATATTATTTACTTAAAAACGATAAACACGTCAGCAAAAAAATCGCTGATTCGTTACTAAAGCTGCATAGCAGAGTAAAAAACTGTCCAAAAACATTTGCCTTAATTGACACAAATGAAACTGTATCGCCACTGTATACCGATTCAAATCGCGACAAAACACTCATAGCCGTAGTTGAGGAACCATTAGATATAATAGCGCTTGAGCGTACTGGTCAGTTTAATGGGACGTATCACGTTCTTGGAGGGGCAATTAGTCCGATTGACGGAATCGGTCCTGAACAACTACATATTCCAGAACTACTAAAGCGTATCGTTTCAGATTCGGCGAAGGAAGTTATTATTGCCACAAATGCAAGCGTAGAGGGCGAATCGACCGCACTTTTTTTGCAAAAAAATATTCGTGATGCGGAAATTGATATAAAACTTACAAGACTAGCTCGTGGTATTCCCGTCGGAGTAGACCTTGAATATGCCGGTCAAATTACGCTCTCTCACGCCTTAGAGGGGAGAAGGTTATTTTAGATGTTTGAAAATGCAAAAAAATTAATTGAAGAGGCAAAAAAAATTATTATTATACAAGCGGAAAACCCCGACGGCGATTCGCTTGGCAGTTCTTTGGCATTAGAGGAAATTTTAGGAGATATTGGAAAAGAAGTGATTTTATATTGTCCAGTAGAAATTCCTAAATATATGCGATATATAAAAGGCTGGGATAGAGTAGATAGCGAATTTGATTACGATTGCGACCTGGCAATTATAGTGGATACAATGGCTCAGGTGTTATTAACAAAAGTCATTGAAACCCCCGGTGTAAGACATTTTCTCGATACCCACAATGTCTTAGTGATCGATCACCACTTATTAGATTCTAATTTGAGTTTTAACCACACCCTTTTAACCAAAGAGGCGGTAGCAACAAGCGAAATTATCTATGAACTCGCTGAAAAATCAAAATGGGGAATAAACCAACAGTCAGCCGAAAATTTACTTGTCGCAATTTTAAGTGATAGTCTTGGATTCACTATTCAAGGTGTTACTCCTTACACCTTTTTAGTAGCCAGTAAATTAACAGAGCTTGGCGCTAGCAGTTCAGCAATTGAAACTAGACGACGTGAATACATGAAAAAATCATCAGAAATTTTGAAATATAAAGGTGTTTTAATAAAAAGAATCGAATATTTTTTAGAGGGAAAATTAGCCCTCATTCGAATCCCATGGGAAGAGATTAAAGAGTATAGTGATCAATACAACCCTAGTGTTTTAGTACTCGACGAGATGCGTTATGTAGAAGGAGTAGAGGTTGGAGTGGCGATAAAAACCTACCCAGACGGTAAACTAACTGGAAAACTTCGAAGTAATTTACCAATTTCAGCAACAATTGCTGGGTTTTTTGGCGGCGGCGGACATGAATATGCTGCTGGATTTCGCGTATATGAGCCAATCGATACAATTATCCCGGAACTTTTGGATGCAACCGATAAAGCCCTGAAAGGATTTAGAAATGACCCTAAGGTTTCATAACACACTTTCTAATCAAACCGAAGAATTCGTTTCTTTAAACAAAAACAAGGCGCTGATCTATACATGTGGTCCAACCGTTTACGATAAAGCTCATATCGGAAACTGGGCTAGTTATATTTTTTGGGATATTTTAGTTAGAATATTAATGGCTAATAACTATGAAGTAAATCGAGTTATGAATATTACAGATGTTGGTCATTTAACTAGTGATGCCGACGAAGGAGAGGACAAGCTTGAAAAAAGAGCTTCTCACGAAAGTAAAACAGCTTGGCAAATAGCAGAGTTTTATACAACTGATTTCATTGATGGGATGAAACAACTTGGATTAATTGCCCCCCAATATCTAGCCAAGGCAACTGATTATATACCAGATCAAGTTGAGTTAATCCGTAAATTAAAAGAAAAAGGTTTTACCTATCAAATCAATGATGGAATTTATTTTGATACCTCCAAATTCCCAACATATGCAGATTTTGCACGTCTTGATATTAAATCTCTTAAAGCTGGTGCAAGGATTGAGTATAATACTAAAAAACAAAACCTTAGCGATTTTGCACTATGGAAATTCACACCCAAAAACACAAAACGTGATATGGAATGGGAAACCCCCAAAGAGCTATTGGAATGTAGCGAATGGAATATAGCAAATGACAAAACCACAGCTGCTAGTAGCCAAATTCCAAATTCAAATAGCCATAAAATGGGGTTTCCAGGTTGGCATTTAGAATGTAGTGCTATTGCCTTGTCGATACTTGGCGAAACCCTTGATATTCATACCGGCGGTATCGACCATATACCTATCCATCATACAAACGAAATTGCCCAATCCGAAGCCGCAACTGGGAAAAAGTTCTGTAACTATTGGCTCCATAATGATTTTCTAAAAGTTAATGGCACAAAAATTAGCAAGTCGCTCGGAAACGTATTTACATTGGATGATTTATACAAAAAGGGATATAGTGCAATGGATTTTCGCATGTTCGTTTTACAGGGTTATTATCGAAAAGAAGGTAATTTCACATTTGATGGCCTCGATGCTGCTAGAAACCGCTTACACAACTGGCGCAATATTTCAGCACTTCGCCATCAAACACACGATACCATAGAGGATGACTCATCAAAAAACCATAGCAATACAATCCCATCTTATGCTATTTCAGGGACAATTGTTGAAACTGTAAACAATGATTTAGGCACCCCTGAGGCACTAAAGATAATAGATGATGGTTTTTCAGAAGTCATAAACACAAGCCTTCCTAGAATTAATCAACATTCTTTAATCCAGTTCTTAAATACTATCGATTCAATCCTAGGTTTGCAACTGATTGACTCAACTCCAGATATTACTGACAAGGCTAAAAAAATGATAATTGAAAGAAACTCGGCCCGTGACTCAAAAGACTGGGGTAAAGCTGATAAATTACGCAATCAACTAATCGATATGGGAATAGTACTTCGTGACGCAAAAAATGAAACAGTTTGGGAATACTTAAAATAAATCTTTATCTCTAAAAGTTTTATAAATAACGTTATTTTTCTTTTACAAAATATGTTTCAATCAGTACTTTAACGCAACCTGCAACGGGAATTGAAATAATACCACCAATAATACCAAACATATAAATACCAACCGTAACTGCAACTAAAATTGTGAGTAATGACAGATCAATTCGTTTTGATTGTATTTTTGGTGAAATAAAATTTGCCTCAATTTGCTGATAAAGTATGAAAAATATTATAAATATTATCGCCGCAGTTATGTTATTAAATACTAAAACAAGGCTCACCAAAAAAGCACCCAGCATTGCCCCAAACAATGGTATTAGCGAAGACACAAAAACTATCGCTGCCGTTGGGATAGACAGACTAGCCGGCACATTGAAAATTTGACTAAGTACGAAGACAGCTATTCCAGCCACTATCCCCGCAATGGCCGAAACCGACAATTGACCGACAACATAGCTTGTTACGACCTTATACATACGATTCAGCAGCTTACGATGCTTTTTCATTCGATCTTCGTCTTTATATACTTTCCAAAGCCTGTTAATCCACATTGGTCCCTCGACAAGCATTAAAAATGTCAATACAAGCACTAATATAAATGCAGTAATAATTGACATAATTGATCCAATACCTATGATTAGCGAAGAGCCTATGCCAGATGCAAATTGAGTGGAGCTATTTTTTACAGATTCAATCACTCTGTCAAATTCTGGTTGTAAATTATAGTGTTGAATAAGTTTATTTATACCAGATGAATTACTTGTGGTTGAATCCACCAGACTTGGTACTGTTTGAATAAACTTTGATGTTTGCTCGATAATTGGTGGAATAATTAGAAAAACAATTAAACCCAGTACCACCACAACAACTACATAAGCAATCGCCGGACTTAGAACTCGATTTTTATTTGGTAATTTTTTTGCCAATAAATTGACGGGTGGACTTAAGGCAACAGCTAGAAAGAAAGCAATACCTATAATTAATATTGCGATGCGTGCATTATAAATTAATGATGCCGCAAGCGCAAACCCAATAACTACTAACCAGAACCGAACAAATGTTTGTGTATCAATTTCAATTTTTACCTTCATAAAATGTATTATACACTAATTTAATTATTGATTATTATTATATGAGTATAATAAATGTAAATTTATGTTTTTAAGCAATCACTAAGCATTATATGGTGTATAATACTAGTATGAGAGTTTTAATTATAGAAGACGAGCACAAAATTGCACATGCTCTGAAAAAAGCATTACAACAAGAGAATTACGCAGTTGACGTATCCTACGATGGGGATGACGGTTACGCTATGGCTACCACCGAGCCCTACGACTTGTGTATTATTGATTGGA
>CAZHFQ010000024.1:0-10255 GCA_964531915.1 uncultured Saccharimonas sp. (SeqCode)
GTTATTCCCCAGCTAATTATGCAGGTGGTGGCGGTGGTGGTGCGGGCGGAAATGGAGCAACTGCCACATCATCAATTGCGGGTTACGGTGGTGTTGGTTTGTCATACAGTATTACCAGAGCAAGTGTTTGTTACGCTGGTGGAGGTGGCGGATCGATTAGAAGTGGTGTTCAAGGGACTGCCAGTTGTGGTGGAGGAGCCGGCGGATCCACAGGTACTGTTGGAACAGATAATACTGGCGGTGGTGGCGGTGCGGGAACAGGCACTGGTACCGGGATAGGTGCTAGAGGTGGTACAGGTGTAGTTATTATTGCCTACCCTACCGGTTCAATATCAGCAAGTGGTGGCACAGTTAGTACTGTAAGTGGCTATACGATTCACAAATTTATAAGCAGCGGAACTTTCATAGTTCAATAATATCTCGCATTTGCGAAGTTGTTTTTGTTTTCATTAATTCGTTTCGTAATTTACTAGACCCAGGGAAATCACGAATGTAAATTTTCAAAAACTTTTTTATTGGATCAAATTTCAGTGCTTCTTCCTTTTGCAAGGTTCCACCTTGCAATAAGTATTTGTCGTACAAATCAAGATGAAGTTTTAATAAATTTATCATTTCATCCTTGGCATGTTCCCTACTATGATGTTCAAAAACAAATGGATTCTGAAAAACACCGCGTCCAATCATAACTCCATCAATTTCATATTGTTTCGCAAACTTTTCGCCTTGCCGACGGGTTATTATATCTCCATTAATCGTAAGGAGTGTTTTCGGGGCAATTTCATCACGAAGTTTTTTAATTTCTGGGATTAGTTCGTAGTGAGCCCCTACTTTACTCATTTCCTTGCGTGTTCGAAGATGAATTGTTAGGTTGGCTAACTCTTGATGCAATAAGAATTCAATCCAATTTTTCCATTTCGAAATATCAACGTCCCCTAGTCTGGTTTTTACGCTAACTGGCAACCCTCCTGTTTTTGCGGACCTTATTAATTCGGCTGCAAGTTCGGGAGTGCAAATTAAGGCGCTACCAGAGCCGGTTTTTAGTACTGACTTATCCGGACATCCCATATTAATATCAATTCCAGAAAACCCCATTTTTGCCAGTTCAATACTCATTTTGGCGAATTCATCAGGTTTATTCCCCCAAATTTGGGCAACTATTGGTTTTTCATCGTCGGAAAAAGCTAGTCTGCCGCGAGTACTTTGCCTTCCCTTTTCACTACAGAAACTGGATGCATTTACAAATTCTGTAAAAAAAACATCTGGTCTGGCGGCTGACGCAATTACATGACGGAATATAGTATCTGTTACCGCTTCCATTGGGGCCAGAATAAAAAATGGTTTTGATAGGTCTTTCCAAAAATTTGTCATCATAAGTTAAATATTATTATCAATCAAATCCTGTTCAAATTCCAACATTCCCCTATAAGTAGGTTCATAACCAGAAATGTCGGGTAAATCTAGATTGATAATACGGCTCCAAACGGTATTAATAAGTTTCGATAATTGTTCTAATTCTTTACTATTAAAATCAATTGTTAGTGACAGGATTTCTTTTGATACGGACGGTTCAATAAATTGTATCGTGCCAGATTCTACATTAAAATTATGGTAATCTCTAGAGTTTTCTGAAAGCAGCTTATAGAATAATAATTGCCTCTTGTATTTATGTAGTTTGATTTTTTCATATTCGCCCTTCCCTACCCACGTTTTGGATGGCTTACCGGTTTTGTAATCCGTAACACGAATTATCTTATTAATTTTATCTATTTGCACAACATCTAATTTGCCTGTCAGGTGTGCCTGATCAATGATTGAATACTGATTGGAAAAATTTAATTCTGTATTTTGGGTTTGTTGGAATGTATTGTATTTTTTTTCAAAAAAGATCTGTAACGCATCTTTACCTCTTTGTAGAAAATCATTAAAATCTTTTTCGTTCATATTTTGAATTTTTAAATTCATTTCGAAATTTGAAACGATATCTTCAATCGCCTGTCGTTTGCCAGTTGACGATAAATGTATATGAGCTTGCTGTAATGTATCGTGAATTGCTGTGCCGAACGCTGCATTCGAGCTTTTGGCTTGGGGAAAGTGCAACAAGTTTTGCATCAGAAAATACGTTGGACCACCACGGGATATATCAAGAAAATTATTTAAATGTGTGATGCTGAGTTTATAATCTTCAAGCTTTGGGAGCAATAATTTTTTCATAGAAATATTTTCAGAATTATATAGCGGCTGGTACCAATCAAGTTCAGCAGATTCTATGATGTCTGATTTGGTTGTTGATGGAGGTATTTTTTGTGATTTCAATTTAACATCTGCTAGGAATGAAGCACGTAATGTATTTTTTCCGCTGTCATCGGCTAAACTGTAACTTATATGTAGGTTTTTCTTGGTGCGGGTTATCGCGACAAAAAATAGTCGTAACCTCTCATCCTCGGTTTCACCGGCTGGTGCCAGTGGTAAATTTTCAGGATAATTTATCATCCGATTTCGGCTGCGTGCTTTCTCTCCCCACATTTTATCAACAGCATTCATAACGTAAACCGTGTCAAATTCAAGCCCCTTCGATTTATGGGCAGTCATAACGTTAACCGCATCATCTGACTGAGTTATATGTCGAATTACACTTATCGTGTTGCCAATTTTTCGATTTAGGTTAATAAAATCAATAAAAGTCGATATCGTTGGTGTTTTGTTGGGATGATATTCACGTAATTTTGTGCGAATTGTACGAAGAGATTCGAGGTATAATAAATAATCCTCGGCATTGTTTTCAAATTTATCATTTGAAAAAAAGTAGTTAAACACAGGACTAATAAATGTATTTTCAGGTTCATTTGATTTTGGGTCAGGTTTTCCGATAATAATATCTAACATCTGTTCAAGTGGTGTATTGTTAATATGCGAAGCAGTTTCTATCAGCCAATTATGTAAATTTGTAAACTTTGGCATATTTGCCATTACATCCATCCATTGTGAATGGCTATCAAATGACTTTAGGCTGAGCCTCCATAAGTCAACTGGTTTTATCCCCCATAATTTATGTGCAAGGATTTCGGGTAGTTTAGCATTAACATCGCTATGATTTCCCTTCGATATATTTATTAGTAATTCTGAAATTTGTGTAACAAGAATTATTGGCTCAACCTCTAATGCGTTGTCGCGCCTTTCATAATTAATCGGGATATCAACATATGCAAAATACGGAAGAAACGAATTTATTTCATGATGACGACGTAATAAAACAGCAATATCATTTGGTTTTTCGCCCTTTTCAATTCGAGATTTGATTTCATTAACTACAAACATTCTCTCTTCAAAAATTGTCTCTGCTTCGTATAAAATAACACTATTTTTGACAGTTTTTTTATTAGAAATAAGTTTTTTATCGATATCTTTAAAAAGGTTTTCTAAGCGGTTATGACCCTGTAAAATAATATTTCTTGACCAATCAAGAATATCTGATGTTGACCGATAATTTTCGGTTAGTGTAATCCGTTTTGCTTTTGGATAATTAGATTGAAAATTTAGGATATTGCTGATGTCTGCACCTTGGAAATTGTAGATTGCCTGGTCATCGTCGCCAACAACAAGAATATTCGGAGTATCCTCGTGTGCGACATTATTTGTTAAATTATGCAGAATCCTCATTTGTGCCATGTTTGTATCTTGAAATTCATCAACCATTATATATTGATATTTTTCCTGAAGGTTGAATCTGAGATCGTGAAAAACTTCCATAGCGTGTACAACTCGAAGAATCATATCATCATAATCGTATAATGAGGACTCTTGCATACGCGTCAAGTATTTTTCATAAACAAAGCTAAGGGCGCGTAATTTGTTTTGACGTTCACGTGATTTTAGAATAAAACTTCCCTTTTCGTCTTTTTTAAACCATTGGTTGCGCCACGCAGTTATGGGTTTAGTTGAGTTTTGCACGGAAGCTTCGTCAATGGCAATTTCCAGTGAATCGGCAAGAACTTGTGAGAGCGGAATAATTTCTGAAAAGCTGATTCCATTGCTACTTTGCCGTATTACTTGGATATGTTTTTTTAACATTGAAGCAGTATTCTTTGATATTCGCTCGTAAAATATCGATGACAATAATTGTTCGGTCTTTTCGATTACAGCGTTATTGTCGTCTAGAATTAATAATAATTCATCACTCGTTAAACCACTTTTTTTAAGTTCCGAAATTGTTTTTAGGGCGTCGGATAAATGCGTATATTCATCATTTAATTTGCTTGCAATCGGATTATCGTATTTTAGTTGTTTAAAAATATCACTAATTATTTCGTAGCTACTTAGTTCATCTGCAGGTAAAAAATGAGCGCCTTGGTAAAAATATTTACCATTTTGGTTGATAGTTTCGGTTCCAAAACCATGGAAAGTATGAATGGCAACTTTATATGCATCTTTTCCGATAATTTTCGTTAAACGCTCTCGCATAGCATTAGCACCACTTTCTGTAAAAGTCAGGCATAGAATGTTTTCCGGTAATGTGTCGGTTCTTTGTAAGATATTAGCGGTTCGTACACTTAAAAGCTCGGTTTTACCAGTTCCTGGTCCTGCAATAACCATTACTGGGCCATCAATAGTATCAACCGCCTGTTTTTGTGCCCTATTTAATTTCGCATACCTCTTTTCGTAGTCCATTATTAACTATTGTAGTCGATTAGATTTAACTAGTCGAGGATGTATGTATTTATCTAACTAGCCTCATTCCATTCCAAATCAGTAAACAATAACCAACTTAGACTGTCGCATTGCAAGGATAATCCTCGCAAAGGTTCTTGAAATGGAATTAGTGCACATCGGTCGCATTTTTGTCTGTAGTGTTCTTAAGAAGTGTTACAATAAAAGTATATGAGTCTCGTTAGAACTTACTGCAAAGTAAACCAATCAATCGTGAGACCCCTGGTGTATATAAAAGGAGAGTTTTAACGGGATGAGAGATAGAATGTATGATGAATTGGCGCTTGAGCGTGCCATAAAAGCACATTTTGGAGTTGATGTTGATATTAACCACGTAATAGTGTTTCGTGTACCGGTTAGCCGCACTGCATCAGCAACTCTTTTTTTAACAACTAAAAAACAACTTATGCTTTACATGTCTGGACAATCTAAATTACTACTGGGTGATGTAGAGAAATTGATTGCACGCATGGGATTAAAAGCCGAAACTTACTTTCCACCGAAAAATCAACCTGATTATTTTAACAAAATTGGACGCGATAAGTTTTACGAAGTTTTTCCCGGTAGGAAAAATATTATTGATGACGATTTACGTTTTTATAAATTACTAGCACTATATAACCCAGCACTTGTATTAATAAGTGAAGTAAAAAATGGGAATGTTTATCAGTTTGATAGTGATGCCACGTCCAACTGGCGGGTGGTCACTAAGTTTGCCTATAGACGGATCAAAACAAGCTAATTGTTTGTTTAAAAAAATTACTAATCTATCGCCTAATATAATTTTTTGTTGCTGTTCCACTCCAGGGACTAGACCCACCCGCATTTATGCATTTTGCCTTGACTTCAACTTGACCACTATATTCTGATTGAATGTCTGTTGAGATATCAAATGATGTGCCTGCAGTTGCAATCCATCCAGTATCAATTTCACCTTCTATCAACCAGTAGTATTCATAACTAGCAGTTGAATTTATGCATGAAACAGGACTCCAGTACGCATCCTGCTCTGGATAAGCATTTAGTCCAGTTGGGATTGCAGGGGCTGACGGTGCTGTTATTGGTCTATAATAACTGGCCGAGCCAGATTCACTCCAACCACTGGTCGTTACTATATTGTAACAACGAGCTTGGACTTGA
Source organism: uncultured Saccharimonas sp. (SeqCode) (assembly GCA_964531915.1). Lineage (GTDB taxonomy): Bacteria > Patescibacteriota > Saccharimonadia > Saccharimonadales > Saccharimonadaceae > UBA1547. The sequence continues at coordinate 5,845 of CAZHFQ010000024.1, forward strand.
ACCGTATATGTTACCCCCTCTGTTGAGGTCGTAAAGACTACAGAACGGCTGTCGGTTTCATGCCATCCAGGGGCGATATTATAGTTATATTGGTATTTAACGGTATTTGTTCCGCAGCTGACAGCTTCCCATGACCAAGTTGTAGTTGAGTCAGTGGTGTTGTCACTAACAACTGGGACTGAAGGAATTGTTATCGTCGTTGGAGTAAAATTAGCTGTACATGTTTTATTGGAATCCATCGTAATGGTATGGCTGGCAAGACCGCTACAGCCCGAACTTCCAGTCCAATTCGTAAATGAATAATACAAGCTAGGGTTAGCAGAAATAGTCTGGGTTGTCCCAGCAGCGTATGTTCCCCCACTATTTACAGTTCCCCCACTTTCAGCCACGATAGTCAGTGTATAGGTCGCAGTAACTGCATGGTAGCGACTATCAAGAGCAACAATATTGCCACCGCCATCCTCTTTGTACTTAAGAGTGTATTCAGTCTCTCCGCCAATATATCCAAAACTAGTTTCAATTGGCTCGTCACAAGATAAAGAATTAGTACCTTTACTAACTCCAGGCGCTGTTAATATTTCAGGATTTAAACCCTTTAAAGTATCCGTAACCACAATGTTTGACGAAGTTGTTATTGCTGCGCAACTTGGATATGAACCATTTTTGACAAAATAATCTTCAAGCGCCTCGGAAATTACAGTAATTTGTGATAATTTTTGAGTATTTTTAGCCTCGGTTCTAATAGAGCTAAACGATGAAATGCCAATAGCAGACAGGATGCCCATAACAACTATAACAACAACTAACTCAATAATTGTGAAGCCTTTATTTGTTCTTTTGGGCAATAGATTATTACTAAATTTGCCTTTTAGTGCATAAAAACAAGCTAGTTTGAAATTATACACTGTCTTTAGTCTTTAACACACCGAATAGGGTGAGGCTCGGTTTTAATGCTATCGGCATAGGCATTAGTAGTACTATTTCTAGTGGGGCTTTTTGTCGTGTAATAATCAGTCGACTCGTTAGATGACCCATAACCGGTATTAGAGCTAAATCCGTAATCTTTATTGTAGTTGCTTATATTACCAAAAATAGAACCCAACTCGTCATTATTTGGTACGCGACCCCCCGTTGTTACTTGACAAGCATTTTGGGAGGGATACCAGGATGCCCAGTTAAGACTGTTGCCCGGGTAAGTATTAGGGTTTCTTAGGACTCTCTGGTTTGGATGGGCACTATCACCACCCATAATAGACCAGGTGTCATTGTCTGCATTTGTGTTAACCTTAAACTCATGTGGAGAAGATAAGTCTTTGTAGTATACGTACTTTCCGACCAAGGAACCATCATTCGAAGGTATCCAGTGTGTGCTCGTAGCGGCGCATGATTTATTAGCGTTCATAGTAATAGAATGACTAGCTGAACCAACACATCCGCTACCACTGACATCGGTCCAATAATTGAAATAGTAAGTGGATGTAGGGTTACAGGCCATTGTAACAACTGAACCTTCTGTATATGTGCCTCCCCCAGTAAATGTGCAGTTTGCGCCCGCAAGAGTTAAGGTATAAGTTATTGGTCTGTAATAAGTAGCAGCCGGGCTATTTGTCGCACTCCATGCACTTGTTGTAGCAGAGTTATAACATCTTGCCTGAACGTCAACTCGATAAGTTTGGCCTTGTGTTGAAGTTGTCATGGCAACTGATGTGTTGGATGTTTCAATCCAACCACCGTCAAATCCCGCTGGTAATATTGTGTAACGATATTGATATTTGACTGTGTTGCCTGCTGAGCAAGTAACTATCGGCCATGACCAAGTAGTAGTTGAACCAACCGTGTTGGCTGTTACGACTGGTGCAGAAGGAGGGGTTACGGCTGTTGGCGTAAAGTGTGCCGTACATGTTTTGTTGGCATCCATTGTAATTGAGTGACTTGCTACGCCACTACACCCAGTACTGCCAGTCCAGTTGCTAAACGAGTAATAGGCATTAGGGGTAGCTGTAATAGTTTGAACAGTTCCAGCACTATATGTATCACCGTTATTTACTGTGCCACCAGGATCTGCGACAATGGTTAATATATAAGTAGGAGTTGATGTATGGTATCGTCCATCAAGTAGAATTACCGCTCCACTACCCTCCTCTTTGTACTTAAGGGTGTAATCAGTCCCATCACCAATGCAGCCAAAGGTGCTAGTGGTAGGTTCTTCAGTAGTAATTGAATTTGTCCCCTTGGTTGCTCCAGGGGCTGTTAAAGCATTTGGATCCAAGCCTTTTAATATATTTGTAGTGACTGTCGTAGAAGACACCGGATTGGCAATTGATGCGCAGGTCGGGTATGACCCGTTTTTTGTATAATATTTCTCCAATGCCTCCGAGATAACTTTTATGTTTGATGATTTTTGTGCGTTTTTAGCATCGGCCTGGATGTTTGAAAAAGATATAATGCCAATAACGGAAAGAACACCAATGACAGCAATCACAACCATGAGTTCAATGATCGTGAAAGCATCTTTATGTTTTATGTAGAATTTACCTCTTTTTGAACCGTAGTGGCTTTGCATATCGGTGTCCCTTTTTTAAGCTTTGCCTAAATTTCGGTATTATTTTGCGTGGTCAAGTAGAAACAACTGAGCTTCAACATCCACACTGGCATTTGTTGTTTCATCAGTTTTTGGTAATGTTTTTAGTTCTTCCTGGGCTTCTAGTAGTAGTTTTTTTGCCTTGGGCTTATTATTTGCTTTGCGAGCTGCTTCAGCGTCATCCCTTAGTGTTTTTGTAGTTTCGGCTGTAGGAGTTTTCTTAGTATCATCTTTTTTGTTGTTAGCTAAACTTAGGGCAAAAATTGTTCCTGCCGTTACAACAACCACTATTAAAACTGCGGCAATTGCCGATATTATAATCTTTTTCTTTTTTGACATCCTATTAATCCTCTAATTCTTTAAAGTTTATAATCAAAGCAATTCTGCTTATGATTTTCACCATGGGCATATTATAACAAGCATAGTTGTTATAATGCAATGTTTTACTATGTTTTTAACTCTAAAACAACTAGATGTTCGATATGGGGAGTCCTAGGGAAAAAGTTATATCCTTTATGGAAACGAATACCGTATTTTTTTGATAATTTTGCAATATCGCGAGCTTGAGTTACGGGATTACATGATAAATAAATAATACGTTTCGGGGTTTCTTCTAGAAATCTCAAAATAACGTTATTATGGAGCCCGGCTCGTGGTGGGTCAATAATAATTATTGATCCGCTTTTTATATAATTCAAGGCGCCTTCGGCTGACGATAAAACGGGATTAAATTTATTACCAAGCTTCCTAGAGGAAATATTTCGTTTCATTTCAGAAACTGCATTTTCGTCTTCTTCAACCATAGTTACCGAGTTGTTACTGGCACCAACGGTTAATCCAATTGTGCCAACGCCGCTATATAAATCAATGACAGGCTTTTTTGGCTCTACCCATTTTTTTATATCTTTCAGCACTTTTTTATAAACTGGAATATTAATTTGAAAAAAGCCATCAATTGCGTATGTAAATGGGGATCCAAGTATCGAATCGGTTAAGTTATTTATCCCCCAAGATTGCAGTTTTTTGGTGATAACACTTGCAGGACTTTTAGGGTTTGAGTATATCAATTCAAAACCTATTACTCCAGCCTTTTTCTCAAGATATTCTAACTCGTGATTTGTCAGTTGCGTAAAATCAGGCTCTTTTACATATAGCTGTATAGCTACTCCCCCCTTTTGGTTGCATCGGATGAGCACAGTTTTAAGCATAAAAGCTTGCAGCCCTTGTTTTTTCCGAAGCAAATCCCGAAGCATGATTCCAGCATGGTTAATACTTGGGTGGGCTAGACTAGTTCTATTTACGGGTATTTTACCATGCGTACCACGTCTGAAAAATGCCAAATCTAACCTTTCGTTTTCTTTGTCCCACCACCAACTAAATTCTATTTTGTTACGATATGCATATTGTCTGTTGTTGCTGAATATTTCAATGGGTTCGGGCAAGACGATATCGTGCAACTCAAACGCTTCTTCGATTAAAGCTGCCTTGAAATGTTGTTCAGTTTCAAAGTCCATGATTTGCCATGGACTTGTCGAAATATAACTTTCAGTATCTTTTGGCAGTATGCGATTTTTACTTGATTCTATAACTTTTGTTACAATTCCTTCGGCGAGTTTAGACTTTTTCTTTACCAACTGAACTTCGACCGTTTCGCCAGGTAAACCACCCCAAACAAACAATTTACGACCATTTTCTTCGGTGGTTATTGTTTGCCCGCCCCCAACAACCTTGTCGAGTTTTACTGTGACTATAGGTAATGGTTTTTTTGTCATTTATTTAGTATACACCAGAGTATTTTGAGTTTTTGCGACTTTTTTATCTAGGAATTTA
>CAZHFQ010000025.1:0-9578 GCA_964531915.1 uncultured Saccharimonas sp. (SeqCode)
ACCACATACTTCCCCCTAATTCTGGACCCGAGCACTTGAGTATGTCTTAATAGATTGTAAGGGGGTAGTTTGTACGGTTTACTAGGCGGTGTTTTCATATCGCTTGGCTTGACGTACTGCCCTGGTCCCGGATCCACGTTCGGTCCGCCACCCTGGGGCGCATTGCCTTGGGCGTATGGATCTTGGTTGGCCTTCTTCGGTTCCAGCGGATGAGGGTTGTCGGTCGGTCCCTTCGGGATACTAGGACGTCCACCGGTAGGCTGCGTGCAGCGCTCGAGAGCGCTGTGTTTGTCCCCGGTGGAGTTGCCCATACCATCCTTATAGTCGACGTCGTAGCCAGCTTTGTTGTTGCCGGTTACGCCTCTTGACTGGGTAACGGCTTTGCTGTTTACCCCAGTGTTGGCTCCTTGGAAGGTGATCTCGCGAACACTTTTGATGTTCGCAACCTTCCAAAGAGTAAGCCACTCCTTGTACCGTTTCATCCCTTCCTCGGAATAGACGTTCCCATCTTGAATCTTGCCATCCTTACACAGGTCGGCGGGGTTCTGGATGGGGTTCGTCTTGCCCAATGGAGAGTAGTTGTAGTACACAAACAGCGTTAGCGGATCGTGCATCGCTTGATCGGCGATTTGGGCACGGAACGCTTTTGCGTTGTTGTGTACCTTAACCCCATCGGCGTTGAGCCTGTGATTGGTACGCCGAGGCATAGCAATCACGAACGCTTTGGTGGGCGCCGTAGCCGTCGCTGGACTTGGTGAGGTCTCGGTATTCGCGAGAGCCTCATCGCCTCCTCCTTGACTGCTACTGCCGATTGGGATCAAAGTTGCGGTAAATATCGCCGCAGCGATGATCGCCAAAATGGCGAATGCAATCAAGAGAACCTTGCGAACAGTATGCATCTTGCGAGGCTCGTATGGGACGAGCTCGGTCGATGCACTCCGAGGACTTTCATCCTCTGAAATGACGAAGTTTGACTCCACATCGGGACTGATTATCCCGATACGGATTGCCAATCTGTACCACCAACTGTTGTGCGCTTTCATCTTAATCCCTCCTCGTTCTCCCCTTAGGCCGGTTTTGTGGCGGGATGCCACGGTTGCTGCCCAGGGGGTCGGGAGCAGCGCGTCAACCAACCATTTTGATTAATTGACGTGCTACTCTCGACCGAGAAGGAAATTATAAAAAATCTATACAATACGCGTGTCTTATTCAGACATGCACTGTAATAATCTGACTTGTTAACGATCCTCCGTCATCTGGTGATTGTTCCACCTCACACCTTAGATAACTGACGCTATTAATTTATCACAAAATAAGCAATATGTCAATGCTTAATATAATATTTTATATATAAACACAAGCAGTTTATCTTAATGTTTGCTTCATACTTGTTTATTGCTAGGTTCGTCCCTCTGGTAAATAATGATATTTTTTGTTACAATCATCTGGCGAATAAAGACACAGTCTCATCTAAGGTCTCATCGTCTAATGGTTAGGACACCAGGTTTTCATCCTGGCAATCCGGGTTCAATTCCCGGTGAGATCACCATAAGAGATTTTTCAAGCGACGCAAGTCGAAAAACTGAATTCACCCCTGTAAAAAGGGGTGTTTTTTGAGTTCCAGAATCCAAATCATTATAGGTTGGCAACTCATCAAACAATACCCCGAATAACTGTGCTTTTTTGTGTGGGTCTTGCTGTTTTAGCAGTAGTAGATCGAGGTTTTCCAGAAAATAGCGTACCCTCGATAATATCCGGTCTATATTCATCGGTTTTTTATCCTTCACTTGTTGTTTCTCCTTTTCTAGTTTGATTATCTGTTTATGAATCTTATCAGCTTCGTTTTCGAGATAAGTTATGGCAGTTGCATTCGATAAGAACATGATTTTACTCATCGTAGCCTCTTCCTTAATCTTGAGCGCTTGTATCTGTTTATCTATGATTATTCGTTCATCGCCAGATAGTGCTTCCCGGTGCTCGTATTCATTCTTGATGGTTGACAGTAAAAGTTCAATCCTTTCATCGTCTACCTTTATACGGGTAATGAATTGGGCTATCTTTTCGTCCATTTGGTCTTTTGGGACTCGAAAATAATGGCCCTTATTACTGCAATGATAAGCGGGGTAGTATTTGCCGGTTTTTCCGCGGCTGGCACTACCGATGAGTGTGCCCTTACATTCTGGACACAAGACAAACTTCTTATATGGAAAAGCCGGATTGTTCATAACCTTATTAATCAAGTGCTTTTTTGGCGCTTGTCGATAGATTTCGTATTCGCCGTCGTCTTCGTTGTAGCCGATGTAGCGCTTGCTCCGGTTAGCCCCATTAAATAGGTCGATTGTTACTAATCCATCAAAAACACACTTTATTGGGCTATAATTCGTCCACTTCTCGACATTTATGTCGGCGTAAATGGTGCTTTGTATGATTCGTTGCATTCGCTTAACGGTCAGTGGTTTGCCGCCTTTTCGGGAAATCACCTTGCTTAGGTCTTCAGTACTACGGATATAGCTAACTCGTGTTTGATAGCCCAAATCATTTAGTTTATCCACAATCTCGGAGTCAGCTAGTAGCCCTTCGGCGCGCAGCTCAAACATCTTCCTGACAAATACAGCTTCTTCTTCCATCGGCCGTAGAATCATGCGTTTGCCTTGGTTGGTATCAACTTTTTCGCTGTAGTATCCAAATGGCGGTTGTCTCATCCAGTACCCATTCTGAGTGTACCGAATCTCGGCACCAATCATACGGCTCATAATGTCTCGCAGTTCATCCTTAGACCGTTCCGCCTCTAATATCTCGGATTTCTTACTTGGGCTATATACACTCCATTTATATTCAAAACCGAGGTGGTCGAGTGTATTTACTTGCCGTGAACTAATAACACCGTAAATATCGACTAGTTGAATGTGGCTCAATTCCAGCTGAGTCTTGAGTAAATCATAGCTCAGGGATCCACCGCGGGTAAAACGGTCAATTGATTTGATAATAAACAGGTCAATGCCATTCTTGGCGTTCTTGCAGTAATCAACCGCTTCCTGCATGGGTTGTTGTTCTTTACTGGCCGATTCCATAAATACGAAGTATTTCTTTATCGAAACACCTCTTGTTTCGGCGAAGCGTTCTATTTGTTCTTTTTGAGCTTCGGGGGAGTCTCCTTCGGTTCCTTGTTTTGTGGTTGAAACACGGATGGCTGCTACTGCATTTTTGCCGCTTAGTTCTGGTTGCATATCACCACCTCACTTTCGCGCAATTCTTCTTCGGCAATTTCTAGAAGTAGCGTCGCTAGGTATGCAAGTCGGTCGGCTTCATTTGACCGGATAATTTCCGGTGATGTCTGTTTGTTCTTTGATCCAGTGGCCCTACTCATAGTATTTTTACCCCTATACTATACCTTATAGGGATAATTATACTACACTAATAAGGATAATTACAAGCATTATACGTTATAATTTCTAAATTAGAACATTTTGTATTACTCACTTCTGTAAAATTTTCTTTTTTTATCTTTCTCTTTTATACTATGTATAAGTTATGAGTAGACAACTAAACAACAATCAAATACAGAACCTCAAAATTCTACTAAAATTCCGCTATGTAACAACGGATAATCTATCTAAGTATAAGAATATTACACAGAACTCTGCTTATAGCGCCCTTGAAATACTACAAGCTTCTAAATACGTAGGAAAGATTCATGATAAAAGCTATCGGCTATTAAATAAATCTGCTAGATATTATCTGACACATCAAGGCCTAGATTACTTGCGATATGTCGTAAAGCTAGATCTCGCTGAAGCTGTTTGGAAGAACCATAAGAAAGACGAAAATAAATCTATAGAATTCATTGACCAACAGGTAGCCATCCATACCGCCTGTAACGATCTCAGGGCTATTCTGGGCGATAAAGCGAAGATATTAACAGCACTAGAGCTTTATGGAGTTGAGGGTGTCATAAAGCCTTTGCCGGGGTTATATGTTGAGCTAAGATCTGGTAAAGGCTTTTTCGTTGAAATAACCGATGGCCAGCACTTATTCCTCTCTAAAAAACGAATCAGAAAGTACATTGATAATTATGAGAACGGTGACTGGGAGTGGGGGAGCTATCCAGATGTTTATATCGTTCGTCGTCAGTCTGCCAATGATCGTACGCGCCTTCGTAAATACGCAGAAGAGCAAATGGACAACAGCTATCTAGATGCTGATGATTTTTCGTTCTATTTAGTCGCAAGCGTAACGCAGATAAAAGCTAAGTGAGCCTTTTTACGTCATGCTCAGGACGATGAAAGAAATAATACTCCTCGCCAAACTAAATAAGCCTATCAAAATCACGCTCACCGTACGGATCATCAGCGTATAAATATATTTATGGATAACAAAGAAATCGATCTAGGTAAGATTGCTATCTATCAAAATGGCGAAACACCTGAAATAGAAGTTAAATTAGCACAAGATACTGTTTGGTTAAGCCAAGCACAAATGATTGAATTGTTTGATTCCAGTAAAACAAATATTAGCGAGCATATTAAAAATATATTCTCAGAAAAAGAATTGGATAAAATGACAACTGTTCGGAAATTCCGAACAGTTCAAATCGAGGGCGGTCGTAAGGTTGGGCGCGATGTGGAATATTATAATCTTGATATGATTATATCGCTTGGCTATCGTATAAAATCCAAAGTAGCAACACGATTCCGCATTTGGGCAACTAACGTGTTGCGTGAATTAATCTTTTATTCTCATGATTTTTTTGGTTTCCCCATCACACTTATGTTATACTGAACCTAATTAAATAATTTTTTAGGATTCTAATACTATAATGACTTATAAAACAATAAATTATGGAAAAAGCAATCTCTCTCTCTCTCTCTCTCTCTCTCTCTCTCTCTAGCAAGTTAAGACGATATTTTAACTTTCAGGCTGGTACCGATGCCAACCACAATTCTCGCCCAGCGGCGGGTTTTACCATCGTCGAACTCCTAGTAGTCATAGTAGTAATAGCCATCCTAGCCGCCATTACCATAGTCTCCTATACAGGCATCAGTTCACGTGCTGTCGTCTCATCATTACAATCCGATCTAACCAATGCCTCTACTCAGTTGAAGATGTTCCAAACAGAAAACAGTGCTTATCCAACTGCTAACGTCTGTCCAACTCCAGGAGCAACTCAAATCTGTCTAAAGTCTAGTTCCGGTAATAGCTTTGCCTATTTAGTTAGTAACACAGCTAATCCCCAAACCTTCTTACTAACAGCAACTAATGGTACTAAAGTCTATAGCCTGACTAATGACTCTGCTCCAGCAGCTTGGATTACTATTGGCAGCCAAACCTGGGCTCCAACTAATCTAAATGTGGGAGTTATGGTTACAGGTGTCACTACCCAAACCAACAACTCAATTGTTGAAAAATACTGCTACAACGACTTAGAATCTAATTGTACAACCTATGGCGGTCTATACCAATGGGACGAAGCCATGCAATACGTTACAACTGACGGTGCTCAAGGTATTTGTCCAGCTGGTAGCCATATACCAAGCGATACTGACTGGAAAACCCTAGAAATGGCTCTTGGTATGTCACAGGCTGAGGCTGACGCTACTGGATGGCGCGGTACACACCTAGAAGGTACCCAACTAAAACCTGGCGGTTCATCAGGTCTGAACTTGCCGCTTGCCGGCCGCCGCAGCACCGATGGGTCGTTCGGCAGTCTCAGTTCGAGCGCTTACTTGTGGTCGAGTTCTGAGTCGAGTACTAGTGCATGGCTCAGGAGCCTGTACTCGGGCCTCGCTACTGTGTACCGGTACACGGACACCAAGGCTTACGGCTTTTCGGTTAGCTGCCTAGAGAATTGATTGACCGATTTGACTATTTGACCCTTTGACTATTTTTCGCGAATTTTTGAAATGGGGAATATATATCAAAAAATGTAGGGATTTTGGAAATTTGTAATTTAGCAATTACAAAAAAACAATATGAACTACAAAGAGAAACCGGCTGTAAGAGAAAAGGAACATAAAATGGTTACATATTATAACCTGCCCGTCTATAAACAAAGCTACGATTTACTTTTGGATATTTTTAAACTAACAAAAGAATTCAACCGCGAGTATAAATATACAATTGGTGAAGAATTAAAAAACGAAACAACAGCCATGATTATAAATATTTATCGAGCCAACCGTAGCGACAGTAAGGTTAAATATATCGCTACTGCCAGGGAAAATATTGAAGTTATTCGGTTACTAGTACGACTGCTGAAGGATTTAAAACAAATTAGTGTTGCTAAAATTGCTAAATTAAATCTGGCAATCGAAGAGCTTTCAAAACAATTGACTGCATGGGGTAACTACTCAAAAAAAATTGTATAAAACCAGTTAAGGGCCTGAATCATACGCTGCTAAGGCAGTGGTGAGCGTGCCGAATCAATTCAGTAATCTTCTTGTGATAGCAAACAAGGTCTAAAATTTGTTACGAGACAGTTATTTTCGTGACGAAGAGCTATATGATTACTCTCTCCGCTTGCCGGCAACCGCAACACCGATGGGTCGTTCAACAATCTCAGTTCGAACGCTAACTTGTGGTCGAGTTCTGAGTCGAGTACTAGTGCATGGAACAGGAACCTGAACTCGGGCAACGCTACTGTGAACCGGAACACGAACACCAAGGCTAACGGCTTTTCGGTTAGATGCCTAGAGAATTGATTAAATAAAAAAGGAGTATATGGCAATAAAACATATACAAATCACGCGCGAATATAGCCTGATAGAGGATCTATTTCAGGCTTATTACGATGCTCGTAAAAATAAACGAAATTCAAGTAGTGCCCTAGCATTCGAGATCGAGTATGAGAAAAATTTGGTTCAACTATTTCATGAAATTAGTAGTCAAAGTTATAAACCAGCCCCACATTCAGCCTTTATTATCGAAAAGCCAGTTAAGCGTGAAGTTTTTGCCAGTGAATTTCGTGATCGGGTGGTGCACCATTTAATTTTTAACTATCTAGATCCAATCTTTGATTCATTATTTATAAATGATAGCTACAGTTGTCGCGTTGGTAAAGGCACCTCGTACGGCATAAAAAGAGTCGATTATTTTATTAAATCATGCAGTGAAAATTACAAAAAAGACGCCTACATAATGAAGCTGGATATAGAAGGCTATTTCATGTCGATTGACAGAGTAATTTTGTTTAAAATTATTAAAAAGCAAATCATTAAACGACAGGATAAATTAAGTTGTAGCCTAGAACTCATCACATTTTTAGTAAAAGAGGTAATTTTTTGCGACCCGACAATCGACTGTAATATAAAAAGCTCGCGAGAATCCTGGCGAGGTTTACCCAAATCAAAAAGCTTGTTCTTTTCGGGAATTGATAAAGGCTTACCAATTGGTAATCTGACATCGCAGTTGTTTGCTAATATCTATTTAAATGAAGTCGACCAATACATAAAAAGACAATTGAAAATAAAGCGTTATGGGCGTTATGTGGATGATATGATTTTGATTAGTAATGACAAACAGGAGTTGATTTTATCGATAAAAAAGATTGCTGATTATTTGGCGACAAACCTATCATTACAACTTCATCCGAAAAAGATATATTTGCAACATTTTAGCAAAGGCGTTAATTTTTTAGGAGTATTTATAAAACCGCATAGAATCTTATTGGGGAAAAGGACTAAAAGAAACTTTTATATAAAAATATGCTCTGAAGCTTTGATTTGGGATTCTGAAAATGTTAATTCCAAAGATATTGAATTTATTAATGAATTTACTGTCAAACTTAGGCAAACAATCAATTCATATTTAGGTATATTGAAACGATATAATACTTATTATCTTAGAAAAGAGTTAATTGAGGTCATGATTATTACGTTTGGCGGTGTCTTTAAAGCGAATAAAGATTTTAGTAAGCTTTGTTTGACCCGTCCCTCAAAATCTTTATAAAAATCATCGTGATAAACCATGCCACGACGAGTTGTCCCAACCGTTAAACGGTCACAAAAGGTCGAGTAGTATTTTCTTCTCCGACAAAATAGCAACAATCTGCTATTATTGTTTTGTGAGTGACACTAAACTACTAAATCAAATTCCTGTTAATCTTTCGAATATCCGAAAGAAGCTCCGTTATACCCAGCGTGAATTAGGTAAAATGGTTGATTTAAACCCAAATTACTACGCCAAGGTAGAGCGAGGCGATAGTGTGCCGTCACTAAAAACCATGATTAAGATTGCAAAAGCGCTTAACGTATCAGTTACCGATATTGTCGGATATTAGTCTTCGGTCTTCTTATTTTTGAAACTAGCCATCTCTTTATGGAGTAGCTCTTCATCGATACGTCCGAGGTCGCGGTACATAAGTTTCATTCGAATCAACATCTGGCGCGCATAAGTAGGATTAGCGTTATCGGGATCTTTCTTTTCAAGATCTCGCATCATTTTTGTAATGTCTTCATCAGTTGGCATATAACCTGTCATGTTCATATTATAACACCCCTGTTAACTTTTGATTGCGTATTAATCGTTTTAGGCTTGCGTGATCGACAAGTACGCACCCATTCGCGGTCGCTAATCGTCGCGCAATAGCGCTGTAAGTACTGTTCGTTATAACCATAGCTCGATTGCAACCATATAGATTGAGCCCAGTTACTGCCTGACGAACAGCATCGGCTTTGACAAGGCCGGAGTAGCGCTTAACTTGAACACCCCAACGAACGCCATCTTTTTCGGCTACGATATCTATCCCTAAATCATATTTTTCTGTCAACGATATTTTACGAAATCCACTGTTCCGTAAAAGATCCGCAACGTAATACTCAAACTCTAAGCCAGTCATGCTATCAATATCTCGAAGTTCTGAAAAACGATGAAGTGCGATAAGTGTCCAGCATAGCTTCAAAAGAAACAGACAGCCTAATATAACCAAAGCTACGCAAGCTATGCCTACCAACTGAGCCTTGTGCGTCCATGCGGCAGCACCTACAAGAACGATAATTACGAACGTTGCATGATCGCTTTGATAGCGTGAATATCGCGACATACTACTAATCTTCCTCTGAGACTAGTTCGTCAAATGCGGCATCAATCCGCTCCAGCCCCTTAAGTACTGAGTGCCATGTTTGGTTAACGTGGGTCACCAAACGGAAATTATTTGAGCTTAAGGCTCGAAACAATGGATTAAACTCTGTTAAAAGGGGTGAATTTTGTTTTCCAGGATTTATATTTGAGTAGTTAGGTATTTTATCAAAAAGTACTCCGAAAAACTGAGCCTTTTTGATTGGATTAATTTGTTGCAGTAGTAGTTTATCCATGTTTTTCAGGAAATATTTGACCCTTGTGATAATCTTTTCAGTATTTTTAGGCTTAGTTTCACTTATGGCCTTTTTGTCGGTTTCAAGTGCTTGTATCTCACTTTCTATACGTATAAGGTCAACTTGACAAATCCGAAGTTGCTAAGCGTGCCGATACAAACGTGAACTACTACGCCAAGCTTGAACGTTGCGAAGCCATGCCATTACTCAAAATGCTAGAAAAAATCGTTAAAGCGCTTGGAGTAAAATCTTCTAAGGTTTTGTCGTTCT
>CAZHFQ010000026.1:0-9319 GCA_964531915.1 uncultured Saccharimonas sp. (SeqCode)
GAAAAAGCCGCCGAAATTCGCGATCAAATCGCCGAAATTAAAAAAATTATTTAATATACTATTTCTTACTCTTTTATACTTATGCTAGACTAATACCATAAACATAACTAGTATGAATAAATCTAAAAAACACCTACATGATCCCGCCTTCACCATCATAGAACTCCTAGTCGTCATAGTCGTAATAGCCATTCTAGCTGTTATTACTATAGTCTCCTATACAGGTATAACTAAACAAGCCGTAGCTTCATCATTACAATCCGATCTAACCAATGCTTCGACTCAACTTAAGATGTTCCAGGTAGACAACGGTAATTATCCAACTACCATGTCAACTGATTGTAATGCTAGTCCAACTACTACTACTAACTTATGTATTAAGTTAAGTAATGGTAATAGCTACATTGGCTATTCTGCTAGTAACTCATCTAGCACTAGGACATTTCTACTTATAGCTAGTAATAGCCATACCGTAAGTTCATCCAGTCTAACTTACAAAATCACAGACAGTGCCGCTCCAACCCAACTAGCCAATACCATGCAACCAAACGTTACACCAGGAGCAATCCTAGAACTACATGCTGCCAAAGCTAATAACGGACTAACTCAAGGCATTAATAGTCCACTTACTACTACATGGAAAGGTACTAGTGGTAACAATAATGATGGCACCCTAACTAACTTTGCAGGTGAAACACCATGGAGTGCTGACCATCTGACAGTTACCTCGGCTGGAACTAGGGACACTGTTACAACGGGAGTGACCGGCTTCGATAGTGCGCGAACGTGGGAGGCCTGGGCGCGGCTGCCCGATGGGTTTGTTAGTAACGTCTACCTGTTCTCACACGGCAATCCTTCGGCGGCTCCCTCCTTCTCGGTTACGACGGGTTGGGCTGGGGTTCAATGCCCACTACTCATTCTTGCAGGCAACAACTATCGATACTGGTCCACGGTTGCCCTTGGCTCGGACTTGCACCACTTTGTTATGACTGTTCCCGGCAACTCTTTGGACGACATTTCTTCCTCGACCCTTTACATCGACGGTGTTTTGCAAGTGGTAAACAACAGCTCAAGTCGCAGCCAACTACGCTGCTGGCTCAACCTGGTAGAAAGATATATCGGCTAGACTAGTAACAGTAAATTAACCAGTTTTACAAATGTTATACTAAACTCATGAAAAGTAACCATTATCGAGTTACGTTTGGTTTTACTATAGTTGAGCTCCTAGTAGTCATAGTCGTAATAGCCATTCTAGCTGTTATTACCATTGTTTCCTATACAGGTATAACCAATCAGGCAGTAGTAGCCTCATTAACATCAAATTTAGACCAAGCCTCTAGAATACTTAAAATGGATCAAGTAACTAACGGCAACTATCCAACCTCACTAGCAGAGGCTAATGAAGGTAAGGGTATACCATCAAGTTCAGGTGTAACGTATTCATACGGAGTTAATAACGATGCAATTCCAGCAACATTTTGTGTGTCTGCTGTTAAAGGTGATATGTCATATGAAATAACCAATAACATTGCACCGATTTCAGGAGATTGTTTAGATTATGGCTTAATGTTTTATGTTTATGCAGGCAACGCGTCTTCGTATCCAGGGTCTGGAACAACTTGGATAGATATAAGTGGTAATGGTCGTAATGGTACTTTGTATAATGGTGTTGGATATACGTCTAGCGATGGCGGAGCATTAATGTTTGACGGGGTTACACAATTTGTTACATATCCGGTTGGTACTATGCCAGTACTGATAAGTTTCAGTTGTTCAATCTGGGTGTACATAACGGGGGATGGTTCTTTGGGGGCTAATGGATTTATGAATGGTAAATCTTTTAGGCTATTTGCTTATAACAGTAACAACACGATCGGGATCCAAATTGGGGGTGCTGATCCATATAGTGATAATTCATTAATAGTATTAAATAGAAATCAATGGGTTAATATTGGGTTATCATATGATGGTAAAAACAGAAATTATTATATAAACGGTGTGTTGACAAAACAAAATCCAACTACTGGTATCCCAACCAGTACGCATGATGGAGAATTAGGGTCTATCCAGGGTGTATCATATGCATATAGTGGTCGTATTAGTAGCGCCAGGCTCTATAATCGCGTACTTTCAAATATGGAATTTCAACAAATATTTGACAGTATAAAAGGGCGTTATGGCTTATAACCACAATAACAATGCTTGCAAAATTGAGAAAAGTATGCTAATATTACATTATTGCATTCGATGAAATGCTAGGGCCTCATTCATTTGGAGCGCACCTGTAACATATTTAGGCGCTTTCACCGAATAATTCTCTTGTTTTTACATAAATTGCAACCAATATTACTACATTACTGAAAGGCTATTAAATATGGCATATTATCAAAAAGGCGGTCGACGCCCCAGTGGTGCACGCACGTCAAACTTTAACCGCGGTCGATTCGCTGGACAGCGAACGCGTGGCAGTCGTGGACCTGCAAAAAAATATATTAACCCAAGTAAATTCATTAATAAAGCAACTCCAAAAGCCGAGGAAACCCCATACGAATCGAAGTATAAATTTACTGATTTTCAGTTTGGGAATCAACTTCAAAATAACATTACAAAAAAGGGTTATGTAAACACCTCGTCAATTCAAGACCAGGCGATTTTACATATTCTAGATGGAAAAGACGTTATTGGCATTGCTAATACTGGTACTGGTAAAACGGCGGCATTCCTGCTGCCAATTATTGAACGCATGAACAGCAGCACGCCTCGTCCTAGTGTTTTAATTATTGCTCCAACACGTGAACTTGCACAACAAATTGACGAAGAATTCCGTGTTTTTACCCGAGGACTTAATTTGTATTCAGCCTTGGTTGTCGGTGGTGTCCCGGTCGAGCGTCAGATTCGCGAACTAAAACGTCGCCCCCATTTTATAATTGGCACACCTGGACGACTAAAAGACCTAATGAATCGAAGATTGGTTAGGCTTGATGGCATAACTACACTTGTACTTGATGAGGCAGACCGTATGCTTGATATGGGATTTTTGCCCGATATTCGCGCAATTGTGGGTGAAACACCAACGGATCGTCAGACTCTTCTGTTCAGTGCAACTATTACACCCGAAATTTCCGCAATAATTCAAAATTTTTCAAAAAATCCTGTCACAGTATCAGTACGTACCAGCGAAACGAATGAACATATCGAACAGGATGTAATTGAAGCCCGGGATAAGTCACACAAAATAGAACTGTTAACAGACATGTTACGAGAATCTGCTAAATACGATAAAGTGCTGGTTTTTGGTGAAACAAAATTTGGTGTACAACGTTTAAGCGACCACTTGGATAATAGCGGGATTACATCGATTGCGATCCACGGTAATAAAAACCAATCTCAACGAGCACGTGCCTTAAAGCAGTTCAAAGACGGTAGAGTCCGAGTTATGGTTGCAACTGATGTTGCGGCTCGAGGTCTAGATATTCCAAATGTTTCACATGTGATTAACTTTGATACGCCACAAACTTACGATGACTATATTCATCGTATTGGTCGTACCGGCCGAGCTGGCGCATCAGGCCACGCACACACATTTGTTAATGCTAGACGCTAGTACAAAGTTGTGCAACTTTACGCTATAATAGACGCATGACACAGATATCTCGTGATGATGTGCTACATCTAGCACAACTATCTAGTTTGCAACTTGCCGAAGATGAAATTAACGGACTTCAAACTGATATTAGTAATATTTTAGGCTATGTCGAGCAACTAAATACATTAAATACCGACAATATTGAACCAACGTATCAAGTAACTGGTTTAAGTAATGTTTGGCGCGATGGCAAATCAATCGATTATTATTCTATTACCCGCGAAGAGCTACTAGCACGTTCTGAGGAAGTTATTGATTTTCAAATGAAAGTTCCAAAGGTATTATAAAGATGACAATTTCAGATGTAATTACCCAGATTAAAAATAGCTCTGCAAGATCTGTGGTTGAAAACTCGATTAGACTTGCCAATGAAAATGAATCGTATCATGCGTTACTCAGTTTAACCGCCGAACGTGCTCTAAAGCGGGCCGATGAAGTCGATGCAGGCAGGGTCAAAGGGGCGTTGGCTGGAGTCCCATTTGTTGTTAAAGACAATTTTTTAGCGTTTGGTGCGCCAACTACGGCTGCTAGTAAAATATTAGATAATTTTAACACACCGTTGCAGGCTACGGCTGTCGAAAAGCTTGAGGATGAAGGAGCTATTTGTATTGGCAAAGCAAACCTTGACGCATTCGCACACGGCGGAAGTACCGAGAATTCAGCTTTTGGGCCTACAAAAAATGCAATTGACACCGAAAGAGTTGCAGGAGGCAGTAGTGGCGGTTCAGCTGTTGTTACGGCATTAAATATTGTTCCATTTGCCCTGGGTAGCGATACGGGTGGCTCAATCCGTCAGCCAGCCAGCTTTAACGGTGTTGTTGGGGTAAAAACCACGTACGGCACCGTTAGTCGTTTTGGTGTTGTTGCTATGGCAAGTAGCACTGATGTAATTGGCTCGTTTACAACAAACATTGCAGACGCCGAACTAGTTACAAAAATAATATCAGGTCGTGATGAGCGCGACATGACAACCTTACCTGATTATTTTGAAATCGAACCTAATGTTAAACCAAATCAGAAAATTGGTCTAATAAAAGATTTTATGACAGATGATGTTGATCCCGAGGTTCGTGATAGAGTGAATGAATATATCGAGAAATTAAAATTAAATGGTCATACTGTCGAAGAAGTTAATTTGCCGATGGCTGAATACTCACTTGCTATCTATTACATTATCGTTCCTGCAGAACTAAGTAGTAATTTGGCTCGCTATGATGGTATTCGATACGGACATCGTGCCAAAGACGTAAAAACCTTGGCTGAGTTATACGGTAGAACTCGTGATGAAGGTTTCGTGACTGAAAATAAACGACGTATTATGATTGGGAGTTACGTGCTTTCGAGCGGTTTTTTTGATGCTTATTATTTAAAGGCTCAAAAGGCTAGGACATTATTAATTAACGAATTTGATGAATTGTTTGAAGAATACGACGTTTTAATTGGCCCGACCGCTCCAACTCCAGCTTTCAAATTAGGTGAAAATACAGCTGATCCAATAAAAATGTATCTAAACGATATTATGACCGTACCTACCTCACTGGCTGGACTACCGGCAATAAGTGTGCCGGCCGGGTTAAGTCGTAATGGTCTGCCGATTGGCGTACAGTTCATGGGTTCAAACAAATCTGATGCGAGACTGTTTGCTCTTGCAAAATCAATGGAGAATAAATAATGGATCCCGTTAGAATTATGTTACTAAGTCAAAGTAAATTTATCAGTCAACTTGTTTTATTCCAAGAAGGGAAATTCTAACGGGATGGATTTAGTATTAATTTTCTTTTTGGCGGGAATAATAATTATTGGAGCCTTGATGTTTGCAGTAATTGTAAAATTAAGTAAAAGGGGAAGGAAAGTCCTAAATGTTGAACACTACCGCGTAAAATACCTCGAAATTGAGAACCAATTAAAAAAAGATAATCCTCCAAGTTACCATTTTACCGTTCTTAGTGCTGACAAGTTGGTCGACCAGGCTTTAAAAGACAGGGGAGCTCGGGGCGATACTATGGGAGAAAGAATGAAAAATTTAGCATCTCTTTTTAGTGATAGAAATGATATTTGGACGGCGCATAAATTACGTAATAAAATTGCTCATGAATCTGATATACAAGTTTCCTATGGTGAAGCTAGACAAGCACTTGCCGGTTTCAAAAAAGCCTTAAAAGATTTAGGGGCAATATAAAATGGCAGTTGATGATTTATTAGCAAAATATGAAATGACAGTTGGGGTGGAATGTCACGTCCAACTAGCGACTATGACAAAATTATTCAGCGGAGCCGATAATGACGAGAGAGATAAATCACCGAACAGTGTAGTTAGTCCAATCGATTTCGGTCTTCCTGGGATGTTACCAGTTTTAAATCGTCAAGCGATAGATTTAGCAATTATGGCTGGCAAAGCCTTAAACAGCCCAATTTCGCATATTAGTAGGTTTGATAGAAAACATTATTTTTACCCAGATCTTCCAAAAGGTTATCAGATAACTCAAATGTATCAACCAATCATTGGTTCAGGTGTTATTAATGTACCTTTAGAGAATGGGGAATCGATTGATGTTAGAATCCACCATGCACATATGGAAGAAGATGCCGGAAAATTAACTCATCATGGTAATTTTAGTTTGGTTGACTTAAATCGTGCAGGTACGCCACTAATTGAAATTGTTTCTGAACCAGATATACATTCTGCTGTCGCTGCCAAAGCTTTTGCGTCAGAACTTTATCTTTTAATGAAATATGCGGGCGTAACTCGTGGTGATTTGTATCATGGAAATATGCGATTTGATGTTAATGTCTCAGCTGCATCTGCTGGTTCGGAAATTCTTGGGACACGGTCAGAAGTTAAGAATTTAAATTCATTTAGAAGTGTTGAAAGGGCGGTTGAATTTGAGTTCCGTCGTCAAGTTAAACTGCTAGAACGTGGTGAAAAAGTAGTCCAAGAGACTCGGGGGTGGGATGATACCAAGCAAAAAACAACTTCGCAGCGCAATAAAGAAGACTCACAAGATTACAGATATATGCCAGATGCTGATATTCCGCCGATTATTCTAACAGACGAGGAAATAGACAGAATTCAGGCAGAAGTGCCTAAATTGCCACCATTCTATCGAAATGCGTGGAAGGATATAGGTTTTGACTCGACTGTCGTTAATGCGATATTAGCCTCACAGCAAACAGCTGAATTAGTGCACAGAATGCTTGAAAAAAAGGACATCGAGTCTGCTCGTAGGGTTGGATTATGGATGTTATTGGCTATCGAACGAGAGTTAGATAGTAACGGGAAAGTGAAAAGCAACGGAATACCAATTTCTGACGAATATTTTATTGAATTATCAGATATGGTTGAGGCGGATGAACTTAGTTCGACAACAGCAAAAGAAGTTTTTTTAGAGATGATGTGTAGTTCCAAGCGGGCTAGAGAAATAGCGACAGAAAAGAATCTTTTACAAGTTAGTAACGAAGATGAGATTATGGCAATTGTTGATGATGTCCTCGGCGATATCTCTTCTGAAAAAGCTGTTTCAGATTTCAGAAACGGTAACGAAAAAGTAATTGGATTTTTAGTTGGTCAGGTTATGAAAAAATCAAACGGAAAAGCAAACCCCCCATTGGTTCAAAAATTAATACGCGAAAGGTTAAAATAAATATGAAACAGCCAACCAAGGCTATTATTTGTGCGGCAGGACTTGGAACCAGGTTTTTACCCCAAACCAAAGCTATGGCAAAAGAAATGCTCCCAATTATTGACAAGCCCGTTATTCAACTGGTTGTCGAAGAACTTGTTTCAGCGGGTGTAACTGATATTATTATTGTGACGGATTCCACCAAGCGTTCTATAGAGGATCATTTTGATAGATCTGACGAACTCGAGAAGGCTCTTTGTGAAAAAGGCAAGAATGACATGGCAGAGGCTATAAAACAAGTGTCTGAACTAGCAAACTTTGCCTATGTGCGGCAAAAAGGGACACCAAAAGGAAATGCAAGACCGGTTATTAATGCTCAGCACCTAATCAATGATGAACCATTTTTTGTATTTTCAGCTGACGATTTTTTTACTGGGAAAATCCCCAGAGCTGTTCAAATGAAAGAAGCTTATAACAAGACTGGCGGAAAGCCGGTCATATGTTTAACCGAGATTTCTCCAGACGACGCAGATAAATATGGCGTTGTTGCGGTTAAAGAGGATTTGGGTAGTGGGCTACTAAAGCTTTCGGGTGTTATCGAGAAACCTGGGGCTGTCAATATGCCAAGTAAATATGCATCAATGATGGGGTACCTACTTACTCCAAATATATTACCAGTGATATCACAAGAAAAGGTCAATAAAAACGGTGAAATAGTTATTGTAGACAGTATAAATGAATTATGTCAGACAGAAGACATTTATGGACAAATAATTGATGGCGTGTATCGTGACTCGGGTGATCCTATCAAGTATTTGCGCACCGTTGTCGAAGTGGCGCTAGAAAGCGAAGAATATAGTGCCGATTTTGAAAAATATCTTCGAAATCGATTAAACTAACCATTTGCTTATTTATTGTATACAGATTATTATAAAGATAGACCAACTAGGTAAGATTGGTTTTGAAAGGTAAAAATATATGAGTCCAGCAGCAGAGATTCTAGTAATTATATTATCAATCGCATTAGCATTTTTCTTAATCCTTGGAATTGCTTTGGCTATATATTTAATTGTATTAACCAAACAGATTAGAAAAGTTACAAAATCAGCTGAACGAACGGTTGAAAATTTCGAATCTGTTGTTTCTGGTGTTTCAAAAATTATTACACCAATTTATATCGCTGAAACAGTTAATAATTTTGTTAAAAAATTTAAAAAGTCAAAGAAGGATAAATAATCATGGAAGAAGGAGGGATGTAACAATGTCAAAAAGTAAATTCGCCTTAGGAGCATTAATTGGTGCGGCTGCAGGAGTTGTCGCCGGTGTTTTAACAGCACCAAAAAGTGGTAAAGAAACCCGAGCTGATTTGAAGGCAAAGGCTGAAAAAGCAAAAGTTGATGCCTCAAAAAAAGCCGACGTTGTTACAGCAAAAGCAAATGACATGGCAAAAGACGCAAAAGAAAAAGCTCAGGGAGTTGCTAATAAATTTGCTGACGAAGCGGTTAGCTTAAAGTCACGCACTGAAAGTGCGGTTGAGGGTGCAAAAAAAGGATTTTTTGAAAAAGATAAAAAATAGATATCGTGTTACATAAAATTACAAAAAAATTTAATAAAGGCAATGAAGGTGGTGCACGCCGTCAAATACTTGAAGAACTCTTTTATGATTTTCATCAAAGTCGAACACAAGTATATTGGATGAATTTCACAAGAGGAATATTTTTTGGATTTGGAACAATACTTGGTGGTACAGTACTGGTTGCGTTTATTGTCTGGTTGTTGGGTCAATTTGTCGGTTTTCCGTATATTGGTGATTATTTAAAAAGTATTATCGACGCGATGCAATATTCTAAATAGTTTTTTATCAGTAGGTTGTTTTTACTACAGACAAAATAGACTAAGGTTGAGTATACTAGAGAGTGAGTATGGGGGTTAATTTAAAAGTATCCGATTATGTTCATTTACATAATCACACACATCACAGTCTGCTTGATGGTCTGACAAAAATACCTGATTTAGTTAATTTGGTCAAGGATTTTGGCATGAAAGCGGTTGC
>CAZHFQ010000027.1:0-8888 GCA_964531915.1 uncultured Saccharimonas sp. (SeqCode)
ATGAGTTCCGTTAGAACTTGTCAGCGAGGGGTGGCTACTTTGTATGGAGGACAATGTTCAATATGGAGGGTGTTCTAACGGGATGAGTATCAAAAAAACACTTGCAACAACTGGACGTGTTTTGCGTCAATTACGACATGATCCACGCACTCTGTTTATGTTATTTATTGTTCCGGCAGTTTTAATGACAATTTTGAAATATGTATTTCAAGATCAACCAAAGGTTTTTGACAGTATTGCCCCACTATATTTGGGGATTTTTCCAATGATAATGATGTTTATGGTCACTTCGATTGTAACCTTGCGCGAACGTAGCGGTGGGACCCTGGACAGGTTAATGACTATGCCGATTTCGAAATTAGATTTTATTTTAGGTTATGCGATAGCGTTTTCTTTGTTGGGATTTTTGCAAGCTTTAGTAACAACCATAGTCTTACTTGGGCCACTTGGTGTTACAGTGATGGGTGGTGAAATACCAACACTAATTGCTGCTGTTTTATCGGCGTTTCTTGGGACAACCTTAGGTCTATTTACAAGTGCATTTGCGAAGAGCGAGTTTCAAGCGGTACAATTTATGCCAGCTTTTGTTTTTCCTCAACTTTTGATATGTGGACTCTTTATCCCGCGTGACCAAATGGCCGATGTATTGCAATGGTTTGCGAATATCATGCCCTTAACCTATAGTGTTGATGCTATGAAGCAGGTTACTCTTTATGCCGACTGGACGTCTGCGCTGACAGGTGATCTAATTACTGTTGGATGTTTCGCCGTGGGAGCGCTGCTATTGGGCTCATTAACAATTCGTAGGCGCGAAAAAAATTAATAACAAATCCTGTATAATGCGGGTGTAGCTCAGTTGTTAGAGCGTTTGCTTCCCAAGCAAGAGGTTTAGGGTGAGAACTGCCAGTCGGCAGTTCGCAAGGCCGGAAGCCGGATGACAAACGTCACCGACTGAGGCAGGGTCGCGGAATTTTCTGAAAGAAAATATCTGTGACAGAGTCCCTGCAGGATGTATAATTAAGATACGCGGGTGTAGTTCAGTGTTAGAACGCTTCCTTCCCAAGGAAGAGGTCCAGGGTTAGAGTCCCTGTACCCGCACCAAACACCTAACTAGTTAGGCATTATTTTTTATCGTATACTAGATGTATGGTATTTGAGGATTTTAAACAAAAAGACAGCGTTGTCGTGGTATTTACGGGTGAAAATAAAGGCAAAACCAGCGCTGGGTTGGGCTTGATGGTTAGGGCACTTGGTACTGGCTGGAAAGTTGCATTCGTGCAGTTTATCAAACACTGGGATGTAAGCGAGCACCAATTTATACGTACAATCACGCCGCTTTATAAAGGCAAGCTAGATTTTTATAAGGGTGGATTAGGGTTTTTTGACGCTGGTGAACTAAGTGCCAAGGCCACCAAAAAAGAGCATATAAAACATGCCAAGGATACTTATGATTTTGCATATAAATCAGCCACTTCTGGTAAATATCAATTAGTTATTTGTGATGAGATTAACAATGCAGTTCATGATGGACTGCTTGAAATTAAATATTTGCAAAAACTAATTGACGACAAGCATCCAAAAACAAACCTTTGTTTAACGGGACGTAATTTCCCGATGGAACTAATTGACATCGTCGATATTGCAACCGAAATGAAGAAACTTAAACACCATTTCGATAACAAGAGTCTTGCGAATAAGGGTATCGACTTCTAGTAGTGCGAAAATCTCACTATCTACCATTTACCAACTACTATCTACTAAACTAGCACTTACTATATCCGCAGAGTTCACATTTTTGGCATCCTTCAATAAATCGAAGACTAGCCGAGCCGCACTCAGGACAAATATCTGTCATTTTGTTGGATTTTTCAACTTCGAAAAGTGATACCGTTTCGCTTTGGACGGGCTCTTCCTCGATTTCAATAGTAACTTTCTTGGCTTGGTGCTGTTCGATAACTTTGGCTACAGCATCTGGGAGTGAACGGACTCTGTCGATACCAAATCCTGTTGATCCCGAACCACCAATCCCACGAAGTTGTGATATAACCTTTTGAGCAACTTGGTCAGACGAATAACTTGAAGGAATACGGAAATTTAGTGAAATCAATCGTCCAAGGGCTTCGGCATCGGCCGTGATATCTGATCCAGCGTGTCCAACGTTTATAAACACTTCAAAAATATTTCCATCAGAATCCTCATTAACAGCTATAAAAGCATGGCCTAGTGGTGTAGCGATTCGATGAGTGCTGCCGGTTAAGATACTTGGTCTTGGTTTTAGGCTGATTCCTTGACCTTGGTATACCTCTTCCATCTCTTCAACCTCTTCATAGGTTTCAATTTTTTCGGGTTTTGTCCCAGATGCGTCAAGTTTGTCAAAATATGAAGAATCTTTTTTGACTTCAAGGATTTGTTTTTCACGGCTTCCATCACGGTAAATTGTAATTCCTCGGCAACCAATTTCGTGAGCCATAATGTAAGCGTTTCGGACATCTTCGATGACGGCTGTATTTGAAAAGTTAATAGTTTTTGAAATAGCGTTATCGACATATTTTTGGAAGGCTGCCTGAATTTTAAGGTGCCACTCTGGCGTAATATCACCAGCAACTACAAATGTTCTTTTAATACTTGCAGGTATTGAAGGAATGTTCTGAATAGATCCGCCATTTTCTTGAATTTGCTCTAATAATTCTTCCGAGTAAATACCTGCTTTTTTAAGTGCAGCTGTAAAATATGGACTCGATTGGAACATTCGTTTGCCTTCAATGGTGTTTTTAGAATATGTCAAGGCAAAAAGCGGCTCACATCCACTTGAAGTATCTGCCAACATAGCAATAGTACCGGTTGGTGCAATAGTTGTTCTGGCGCCGTTTCTGGGGGTTATTTCATTTGGTTTATCGTAAATCGAACCTTTATAGGCTGGGAAAACTCCACGGTTTTTTGCAAGTTTTTCAGATGCAATGTCGGATTCTTTTTGGATAAACTGCATGACTTGTTCGGCCATTTCAACGCCTTCGATGGTGTTGTAACCAATATCCATAGCTAGAAGTGAATCAGCAAATCCCATAATTCCAAATCCAATTCTACGGATTTGTCTGACCGTATCCCTAACTTTTTCTATTGGATACTGATTCATATCTAGCACGTTGTCTAAGAAGTGAACCGATCCATGAATCGCCAGGCGCAAAGCCTCCCAATCAAAGGTTTTACCATCTATAAATTTAGCGAGGTTTATACTTCCAAGGGTACAGGCGTCATAAGGCAATAACGGCTGTTCGCCACATGGATTAGTCGCTTCTATTTGACCAAGCTCGGGGGTTGGGTTAGCGCGTGAATTATTGATTTGGTCAATAAAAATCATACCAGGATCACCATACTGCCATGCAAATCGTGTGATTAAATCAAAAACTTTTTTAGCGTTCAGTCGTCCCGTAACTTCGTCATTACGTGGGTTTATTAGTGGATAGCCATAGCCTGTAGTTTCTTCCCCGCACCATTTACGGAGTTTATCTACAGCGGCATCTAATTTAACTATCTTAAGATCTAGATCGCGAGTTTGGTGAGCTTCGCGCACCTCGGCAATTAATCCGTCAAAATCGAATTCTTTTTCGTAATCATCATCCAGAATTCTTTTATCAATTGCGATTTGGTCAAAGAACTCCTTGGTTGTGGTAACTGAAATATTAAAATTGGTTAGTGAAAACTCATCTAGTTTATAAATTACAAACAGTAAGATGTCAGGATGATTATAGTGCAAAATTCCCATATTTGCACCTCGCCGTACTCCCCCTTGACGGACAGACGATGTGATATCATTATACATTTGCATAAACGAAACTGGTCCAGTTGTTGTCCCGCCGGAACTCTTTAAAATGTCATTTTTGGGGCGAAGTCTAGAAAAAGAAAATCCAGTGCCTCCACCAGATTTATGAATCAATGCCATATCGGTAGCTGATTGTAAGATTCCTTCCAGATCATCGGTTACAGGTAGAACAAAACACGATGACAGTTGCTGATTTTTTTTGGCAGCATTAAGTAGTGTTGGTGTGCCTGGTAAAAATTGACTTGTTGACATAAGTTTATAGAACTTCGCAGCAGTTGCAAGATGTGTTTTTTCGTCTCCTCCGTACAATCGATCAGCTGTAGCAATATTATAGGCAACACGCCAAAACAATTCCCTTGGTGATTCTGTCGGGTTTCCAGAGTTATCTCGCTTGGCGTAGCGAGTTTTGCCTATATACCATGCATTTTCACTTAATTTTGGCTCGGCTAACCGTGCCGGTGGTGTAGGTATTTTAAGTCCTATTTTATGTATCTCGTCAAGCTTTTCTGTTTCACCCAAATCCAATATAGGTTGATCTGTACCTGCCATTTTTTACCCTCTCTCACCCCATCCACTTCAGTTTTATTTTTAACACTAACGCTATATATTGCGTGTGTTCCTAAGTATATGCGCTATATATTGCGTATGTCAACGATAATTGTTATTATTACATTAAGTAAAGTAATAACAAAGGGAGAGTATGAGAGCAACAACAAAAAACACATTTAAACAGGACGTTTTAGAGTCAAAAAAAGTGACATTGATTGATATTTGGGCGTCATGGTGCGCACCATGTCGTAGTATGGAGCCAGTCCTAGAATCACTACAAGATGACGTAAAAGATTGGGCAGATATTGTTAAACTTGACGCGTCTGCCGAGATGAATTTAGTCCAAGAATTAGGGGTCAATAGCCTTCCGACCTTCTTAGTTTATAAAAACGGTCAGCTAATCGATTCAACGGTCGGAGCCACGTCAAAAGTGAATTTAATGGACATGTTGTCAAAAGCAAATCAATAACAAACATATTACATAATAAAAGTTTACTTTATATAAATAAGGCTTTACAAAATAAAGTCTTATTTTTTAATAATCATTAATTATTCGTTTTTACGGCTTATATTCTTGGTTTAATTTCTCTGCTATAATATTCCGCAGATGGCGCGTTGACGGAACGGTTACGTAGAGGTCTGCAAAACCTTTTAAATGGGTTCGACTCCCATACGTGCCTCCACGTCGGAATTGATTCTGACTTTTACGCGAACAAAGACGAAACTTTTTGTTCGTGCTTTAGTCGCCATCATTCCTCCTTTCAATTTCGTAAACAGCCATAGGCTTGGTTTACAAAATTGGACAAATAGCTACAATTAAACTCACGCGCGGATGGTGGAATTGGTATACACGAGAGACTTAAAATCTCTTGGCCTCACGGCCGTGCGGGTTCAATTCCCGCTCCGCGCACCAATAAAACATACCTATTTTTGGATAGGTATGTTTTATTGGTGAATAGGTAGATAATTGAATCCGCACCCGTGTGGGTGAGAAGCGCCGTGAATGGCGCTTCGCAAGGCCGGAGCCCGGATGACGAATGTCACCGAGTGAGGCGGGGTCGAGAAAATTTTCAAAGGAAATTTATCGTGACCAATTCCCGCTCCGCGCACCATTTGAAATAAGTCCATCAAGGGCTTATTTTAGTTTGAGATATTTGCTATAATGAATTGTATATTTAAGTAATTGATGGGAGGAAAATTATGAATGTAACCGTCTGGGTCATTATAGGTATTGTAGTTGTTGTATTGATAGCACTGTGGGCAATATATAATTCGCTCGTTAAACTAAAAATTCGTTGTGATGAGGCATGGAGTGATATAACTGTTCAATTGAAACGTCGTTTGGATTTAATTCCAAATCTTATAGAAACAGTCAAAGGCTATGCAAAACACGAAAGAGGTGTGTTTACGGCAGTCACTGAAGCTCGTGCTAACGCATTAAATGCCAAGGGGGTGAAAGAGACAGCTAAGGCTGAAAATCAGTTTGAAGGAGCTTTAAAGAGCTTGTTCGCCGTTGCCGAAGCGTACCCAGACCTAAAAGCTAGTCAAAACTTCGTAGAACTACAACAAGAATTAGTCGACACCGAGGATAAAATTCAGGCATCACGCAGGTTTTATAATGGTGGAGTACGTGATTTAAACACCAAAATTCAAACTTTCCCAAGTAATTTAATTGCGGGTATGTTTGGTTTTAAAAATCGTGTCTTTTTTGAATTGGATGAGGCAGAACAAAAACAAGCCGAAAAACCTGTTGACGTAAAATTTTAATTAGTTTATACGATAAGTAGTAATGTATAAAGCTATTGCCGCCAATAAACGCAACACAGTACTGATAATGGCCATGTTTATCGGGCTTGTTAGTGCTATCGGCTGGGCGGTAAGCTTATACTATGGGAATACGAATATAACGTACTTTGTTATTGGTGGAGTTGCAGTCTATACACTGTTACAATATTTCATTGCTGACAAATTAAGTGTTGCAATGACCGGGGCAAGACAGATTGAAAAAAAGGATAATCCGAGGTTTTATCGAATTATTGAAAATATTGCAATAACGACAGGATTGCCAACGCCCAAGGTTTATATTATTGATGATCCAGCGCCAAACGCATTTGCAACTGGTCGGGATCCAAAACACTCAATCGTGGCAGCAACTTCGGGGTTGATAAATATAATGGACGATAATGAGCTCGAGGCAGTTATGGCGCACGAGATGGGACACATTCAAAACTACGATATTCGAGTCAGCATGATAACATTTGGGTTAGTTAGTGCGATTGGGCTACTCACGGACATTATTCTTAGGATGTTTATTTTTGGTGATCGTGACCGTGATAATACATCACCAGTAGCAATGGTTGTCGGGATAATCGTAATAATTCTTGCACCTATTATTGCGGCAATTATTCAAATGGCGGTTAGTCGTCAAAGGGAATACCTGGCTGATGCTACTAGTGCAATGACCACCAGAAACCCAGATGCTATGATATCTGCGCTTGAAAAATTAAAGAAAAACATTAAACCGATGAAACGCCAAAGCACGTCTTCAGCGCATTTATTTTTCATAAATCCACTAAAACCAGGATTTATGAATAAACTATTCAGCACTCATCCGCCATTAGATGAACGAATTGCAAGATTACGTAATAATGCAGGAAAATTCTAGTTTATGAAAAAAAACAAATTTATTGTAAGTTCGACGAAAAAGTTTAGAAAATATCTTGAAAAAAGAACACACCGTAGCTTTAAAAGGACTCGTCATCGTGATTATGCAAGGACTTTGGAGGTACCAGGATACCTAGCGTTTACGTTAGAAGTTCTAAAAACAATTTGGAAGAATCGGATAGTTTTTATTTTACTTGCGATTTTTTATTCAGTCATGACAGTGTTATTGGTCGGCATAGCATCACAGGATTTATATTCAACCATAAGTAACACGTTAAATACAACAAGTGGCGGTTTGTTTAGTGGTATTATTGGTGAAATCGAAAAGTCTGGATTACTATTTATTACCGCAGTAACTGGGGGTATAACACAGACATTAACAGAAGCTCAGCAGGTTTATGCCGGGATTATTACATTGCTTACGTGGATGACAAGTGTTTGGCTACTTAGAAATATTTTGGCGGGTCACAAGGTAAAATTGCGTGACGGTCTGTATAACGCTGGTTCTCCAATAGTATCAACATTTATTATTGCACTTGTATTTATTGTTCAAATGCTTCCGTTGGCCTTGGCGCTTATTGGTTATGCCGCGGCCTCTTCCACTGGTTTACTTGCAGGCGGAGTAGAGGCAATGTTGTTTTGGGTTGTAGCTGGGTTACTTGGACTTTTGTCATTTTATTGGGTGACCAGCACATTCTTTGCGTTAGTTATCGTTACACTGCCAGGTATGTATCCATACCAAGCGCTAAAGACTGCAAGTGATTTGGTAATGGGTCGTCGTCTTAGAATACTTCTAAGGTTAATTTGGATGGTTCTTGTTACGGTTATTGTCTGGACGGTGATTATGATTCCGATAATTATAATTGATTCATGGATAAAGGGACTATGGGGCACTGTTAGTTGGGTTCCAATCGTACCTGTTATGCTTTTAATTCTTGGCGCTATTTCAATTATCTGGGCATCGAGCTATGTTTATTTGTTATATCGTAAGGTAGTTGCCGATGAAACAGATACTGCCTGAAAAACGAGCCAAAGAGCTTCGTAATTTACTTGCCACTTACAGTTATGAGTACCATGTTTTAGATAACCCATCGGTAAGCGACGCCATATACGACAGCTTATTTGCTGAACTTAAAAAAATTGAATCTGATTTTCCTAAATTAATTACTTCGGATAGTCCAACTCAACGTGTTGGCAGTGAACTTTTAGGGGGTTTTAAAAAAGCCAAGCATAGTTCGAGGATGCTAAGTTTGAATGATGTATTTGACCGTGCAGACGTTGAGGCTTGGGTAAAACGTACAGACAAGTTGTTGCCAGGCAATAAGCATGAATTTTTTGCAGATATTAAAATGGACGGTCTAGCCTGCGCATTAATTTACCAAGATGGCTTATTGGTTCAAGCGATAACTCGCGGGGATAGCTTTATTGGTGAAGACGTAACCGAAAATATTCGTACAATAAAAAACGTTCCTCTTTGTTTACAACTTGTCTCATCCTTACAGCACAACTCCTCTTTGCAAGGTTCCACCTTGCAAAAGTTGTATGGCAAGTTTTTGACTGGACGTACGGAAATACGTGGTGAAATTGTGATGTTGAAAAAAGACTTTTTGAAATTAAACGAGAACCGTCAAAAAAATGGTGAACCCGTCTTTGCCAACCCTCGTAATTTAGCGGCTGGTACGATTCGTCAACTTGACCCACGCTTAGTTGCTGGGCGGCCTTTGCATTTTAGAGCCTACGATTTACTGCGTGATAATTCCGACGAGGTTTCAACAAATATGTTTGCATATGAAGCGATTAGTGCACTTGGCGTTACATGTAATCAGCAAGCCAGTGTGTTTACAAGTCTGGATGA
>CAZHFQ010000028.1:0-8791 GCA_964531915.1 uncultured Saccharimonas sp. (SeqCode)
AAGCCTAAAGATATTTATTATTGCGTGACGGAAAGGTTCGATTCCTCATAAGCCTATCAATCATGAGCATTAAGAGTATTTATTCCTAAGTCTATTATATTTGATACAATTAATACATGATTGAGAATAATGTTCGTGTTGGAGTCGGAGTATTCGTTTTTAAAGAAGGCAAATTCCTTTTATTAAAACGTCAAGGTTCACACGGAGCCGGGACATGGTCGGTTCCAGGGGGGCATCTAGAGTTTGGCGAATCTTTTGGAGATACTGCTCATAGGGAAGTATATGAAGAAACAAATCTTAAAATCAAGAACGTTCGATTTGCTGCTGTCACAAATGATCATTTTATAGATGAATCGAAACACTACGTAACGGTATGGTTGTTGGCTGAATGGGACAAAGGCAAAGAACGAATAATGGAGTCAAATAAGTGCACAGCTAAAGGATGGTTTAATTTTTCAGACCTTCCAGAGCCATTATTTCTTCCCTGGAGGCAACTTCTAAAATCTGAATTTTTGGATTTGATTAAAATCGAATTAGAGAAAAGTTCGAAATTCGTCCATCAACGTGCGAATGTTATCATAGACGTATGATTTTGGGTATTGATGAAGTTGGAAGGGGGCCGTGGGCTGGACCGTTAGTTGTTGGTGCTGTGGTCCTTGGCGGTGAACCAATTAAAGGGCTTATTGATAGTAAAAAAATATCTAAAAAAAAGCGAGAAAAATTAGACAAAGAAATTCGAAAAAAAGCCAAGGCAATTGGCCTTGGTTGGGTCGACGCAGCTGAAATAGATAAAATCGGTTTATCTATGGCATTGTCATTGGCAACGAAAAAGGCAGTTGAACAGATAAAAATATCGTATACAGAGATTGTTATTGACGGGACTGTGAATTTTTTATCTGATACAAAAAAGGGAAAGTATGTAACAATAATGAAAAAAGCAGATTTGTTGGTGCCATGCGTTTCAGCCGCGTCAATTGTTGCCAAAGTTGCCCGAGATAAATATATGACCAAACAGAACATCAACCACCCTGGCTATAGTTTTGCTAAAAATGTTGGTTACGGGACGTTAGAGCACATCCAAGCAATTGAAAAATTAGGAGTAACAAAATTACACCGTCTTTCATTTTCTCCGCTTAAAAAATATTCAAACTTAAAAGTAGAAAAATTAAAAACCATTAAAACGATAACCACCAAAAACATAGGTGACAGTGCAGAAACCATAGCATCAAAATATCTAGAAAATTTAGGCCACAACATTATTAATAGAAACTGGAAAACGAAGTTTTGTGAAATCGATATTGTCTCAAAAAAAGGCGATGTCATATATTTCACAGAGGTGAAATATCGTAAAAAAACAGAACAAGGTGGAGGATTTGCGGTCATTAACCCTAAAAAGCTACGTCAAATGAAATTTGCGGCTGAATTATATTCACTATCAAATAATATTGTAGATACAAATCTGCGACTTTCGGCAATTAGTATATATGGTCAGCCGATGGTCGTCGAAGACTTTTTAGAAATTTTTTAGTATATTTTGGACTAATAAGCCATCTCGATTAATGATTTTGACACGATTAGTAATTTCATTAATTCCCATGTCGATTACTCGTGTGAGTGTTGGATTCTTGCGGTGCGGTGTAAAAAATTTAATGTATTCATTTAGTTGATTTTGTTTTGAAAGCGCCATTGCAGCATAGCGCGGGAAATCATCATAACTTTTATCGCCACTAAACGTCGAATCAATCCAGTCCCAATTATTACGTATCCAATCCCACGTTTGAGACCTGGCAATCTTATTACGAATTAAATACACAATCCATCTGGCGGTATCCTGGGTTCGAATTGTATCCGTGTCTTTTAAGGTGTTGAGAAGTAATTTAACAACATTTGGGTTTTTGGTTGATGTTAGGCCAACACTTATATCTTGTTTGAGCTCGACAGAAGAGGTCGATTTATATTTTTTCAATAATGATTTTGTCATTTTTATATCAGAGCCATATCGTACGGCCGTCGAGATTATGAGGTCTCTAATTTCTGAGTCTATTTTTTCAATTGGAGTAGAGTTAAATAAATCTATAGAATAGTCGATTACTTTTTGATTTTCAGAATATATCATTAGACTAAGGATTACGTTTCTAAGTTTTGTATCTGATTCGGGTTCGTTTGGCTTGGATTTCCAGCCTAATTTGTTGAATTGACTTTTTGCTAGTGAGTCGGCTAGTGCGCGTAACTTCTTTTCTGCCTCATCATCGTCTTCTACGAATTTCTTTAATTCTCCTATGGTCATGCCAATAATATCCCATACAGCCTCGGCAGTTTCGTTTTTATATGCATCGAGTAGGGGTATCAGGTCTGCGTTTGAAATAATGCCAGAATTTGCAAGGATTATCTGCTCATTTAATATCTGTAGCCTATCTAATGGTGAAATCTCACCAGAGTTAATCTGTGCAATAATCTGTTCAAGTAAATTGTGGTCGTAATGAGTTATATAGTGTGCGTTATTGCCTACATTGAACCGTAATGGTTTATTACCACTAATAGACACTTTAATTAACTGCTTGTCCATTATCTCGGGCATTGCACCATAATTTGAGTTTAATGGAATTGGCCATAAAGATTTATCTGATGTTTTTTTAGAACTATTTGACAGTCGTTCTTGAGATAACGTTATGTCATCCCCCTTTTTTGATACATGAAGCACCGGAAAACCTGGTTGAGAAATCCATACACTCATAAAAGATGATATTTCTTTTCCGCTTGTCTGACTAAGGATGTCCCATAAATCCTTGGCCTCGGTGTTTTTATACGAGAAAGCATTAAAGTATTTTGTTAAGCCTGCCCTAAATGCCTTCTCGCCGATGTAATATTCTAGCATTTTAAGTAGTCGGGCACCTTTTGCGTATACGATTGCACCATCAAATAAAGTACTAATTTCATCGGGGTGGTTAACATCAATCTGGACAGATTGCACTCCAGCAAGACTATCGCGTCTAAGTGCTGCGATACTTTCAAAACTTGCAAAATCTAACCAGACATCCCAACTTGGTTCTATGGCGTCGATAGCTGTGTATTCAACTAATGAGGCGAAACTTTCATTTAACCACAAATCGTTCCACCACTTCATAGTAACTAAATTTCCAAACCATTGATGACTTAATTCATGCGATATAACTGTGGCAACGTAATGTTTGTTCGCGATAGATGTTTTATCGTAATCGGCCAGTAAAGCAATTTCACGGTAGGTAATTAAGCCCCAGTTTTCCATTGCACCAGATGAAAAGTCGGGTAATGCTATGTGGTCACATTTTGAAAGTGGGTAAGGGACTCCAAAATATTCATCGTAAAATTCAATTGATCTGGTGGCGATATCTAGTGCGAAATCAAGATTTTTACTAGGTTGTGCAGGTGTTGCCCAGACATTAACTTCTACACCACCTTTTGTACGTGCAGTTTTTTTATGTAATTCTCCAATTACCCAAGCCAATAGATATGTACTCATAACGGGTGTAGTCATAAACGCTGTAATAAGTTTTCCGCCTTCAACTATCTGTCTTTTTATTGGCATATTTCCTAAGACTTCAACATTTTGTTCTGACGTAATCGTAAGATCAAAAGTTGCCTTTGCCTCCGGTTCATCAACGCATGGGAAAACCTCTCGTGCGTGGTGACTTTCGAATTGTGTAGCGATTAACTCTTTTTTTTGATTGTCATGTTCGTAATAGCAGGGATATATTCCGTGCATCGAGTCAGTAATTTTACCGCTATAATCTATTGTTAAAATGTGCTCATTCGACACAATGTCACCGTGCGTAATTTTTAAAGAATCATCCTTACCTAATGAGTAACGCGCCAATTTTCCGTCGACTAGTATAGATTTGATATTTAAATCCTTGCTATGAAGAGTGATGGATTTGTCCTTGTATTTTGAAGCACCTTCAATTACAACAAGTCCATCAAAAACTCTATTTATTCGGTTAATCGAAATGGAGAGGTCGTATTTTGAGGGTATGAATTTTTCAATAAGTCGTGCTACGGTTTGCATATAGACCATTGTATCATTCGACTCATAGGGCATAATAGTCGCATGAGTAATACCTATAAAAGACGGCGGCTTGTTATTGTATTTTTGTCGCTTGCATTTTTTGCATATTTGATAGTTGTAAATACTCCAAATATAACAACTGATAAAAAAATAAAACCCCCTGAAGTTTCAAGAAATAATTCAAGTTCTGCAAAAATAGGGTTAAATAAACTTGAAATAAAGGGACGAGCACCAAAAACAGGGTATTCGAGGGCACAATTTGGCGCAGGCTGGCAAACTGTAAGTGGGTGTGACACACGTAATATAATTTTAAACCGTGATCTTACAAATGTGATTATTGATGATAAATGTAATGTTACAAAGGGAGTATTAAACGATCCGTATACTGGAAAAACAATTCAGTTTACAAGGGGAAGTGCAACTAGCTCGGAAGTTCAAATTGATCATGTAGTTGCACTGTCTGATGCTTGGCAAAAAGGGGCTCAACAACTCTCGTTTGAAACTTGCAAGCAGTTAGCCAATGATCCACTTGAATTACTTGCAGTTAGTGGCTCCGCCAATCAACAAAAACTAGACGGAGATGCTGCAACCTGGTTACCATCCAACAAACCTTTTAGGTGTCAATATGTAGCTCGTCAAATAGCAATAAAATTAAAATATCATCTTTGGGTTACGAGAGCTGAACACGACGCGATTTCCAAAATTTTGAATAACTGTCAGAATCAACAATTACCGATATCTGAATAATTGAAAATGACGTCTTGTTGTCAAATTCATAAAAGTGGTATATAATGAGAGTTAGTACATTGCATTTCGTCGGCCGGCAGGTCGGCTTTTTTTAATAGAATAATGGGTTCGCTAGGTGGCGAAAGGAGAAAATATTATGGAAGAGATTAACGTAAAACAACTAATTTTAGCAGTACATACAATCGCTGAGGAAAAAAATTTGCCAGAAGAAACGGTTTTGTCTGTTATTGAACAAGCTATCGCTGCTGCATGGCGTCGCGATAATGGTGAAAGAGACCAAGAGGTTCGAAGTGAGCTGAATATTAATGATGGGACGGCAAGCGTATATGTGGCTCGTGAAGTTGTTGAAGAAGTTGGCTCAGAAGCTATTGAAATTAGCTTGTCTGATGCTAAGGAGTTCAAAAAAGATGCGGCGATCGGCGACACCGTCGAAGAAAAATATGAAGTTACGACTTTTGGTCGTGTTGCTGCTCAGACTGCAAAGCAGGTTGTGTTGCAGCGTTTGCGTGAAGCAGAACGGGAAGTCGTTTTAGAGGAATACGAAGATAAAATCGGCACGGTCGTTAACGGTACTGTGCAACGAGTTGAGCCGCGCGTTGTTAGGGTGGATTTGGGAAAAGCAAGTGGGATTATTCCTCAGAGTGAACAGATTCAAGGAGAATTTTATTCAATCGGGAGTCGCATAAAAGTATTTATTAAAAATATTGAACGAGACAACCACGGCCCACAATTAATCTTGAGTCGTGGCAACGAGGAGTTCGTAGAATATCTTTTTCACCAAGAAGTCCCTGAAATTGAAACTGGTGCTGTTGAAATCATTGCGATTGCCAGGGAGGCTGGACGACGCACGAAGATAGCTGTCGCCAGTACTTCGCCAGGTGTTGACCCAATTGGCACATTCGTTGGTGGACACGGCACAAGAGTGCAGACTGTTATGAACGAAATTGGTGATCAGGAAAAAATTGATATAATTGCATTTGATGAGGATAAAGAACAATTTATCAAAAATGCCCTAAGTCCAGCAGAAGTTTCAAAAGTTACTATCGATGAAAAAAATAAACGAGCAACCGTTTTTGTAAACGAGGACCAACAGTCAATCGCAATTGGCAGAGCCGGACAAAACGTTCGTCTTGCTAGTCGTTTAACCGGTTATGAAATTGATATCGAACAAACAGTGACACCTACAAAGCCCGTAAAAAAGTCACGACGCAAGAACATCGAAGATAGCCTCTTAGACGCAGTTTCCGAATCTACAAAATAGTGTCAAAAAGGGCTATAATATAGGTATGGGAGATGATTTCGAAGATTTTATTTCACACTTAACCGACAACGCTCGGGCTAGTTTGCATCATGCCAATATTATTGCGCAGGGTTATGGTAGTTCGTATATAGCAACGGAACATTTATTGCTTGGGATATTAGCGCAAGGTTCATCAGTTGGGGCAAAAGTGCTTGCTGATATTGGAGTAACGCTCAATCGTACTCAAGATGCGTTAAAAGCCGTTCCACTTACGGTGATTGTTAGTACTGAACCAAAAATGTTAAGCGAAACAGCAAAGCTCACTTTAAAAATGAGTTGGGATATCGCCCAGGAATATCATCAAGATTTTCTGGGAACCGAACATATTCTTTACAGCATATTAAATCAAAAAAATTCCAGAGCCTCAGTTATTTTGAAGGATATGGGTATTAGCCTGACAGACTTAAAACTTGGTTTAGAAGAGTTTTTAGATCAGAAACATGATGACCTGGGCAGTGAATACACTATTTCTTCAGTTTTTGTTGACAGGAAAAAAATCAAACAAAAAGGTACATTGGGTATCTATGGCACAGATTTAACAGAGATGGCAAAATTAGGTAAACTTGATCCAGTTATTGGTCGTGAAAAACAAGAAGAGCGCATTGTAACTATTTTGAGTCGTCGGACAAAAAATAACCCAGTATTGATAGGAGAGCCTGGTGTTGGTAAAACTGCAATTGTAGAGGGCATGGCTCAACGTATTGCTCGCGAAGAAGTCCCTGATTACCTTTTAGATAAACGTGTTATTCAAATCGATTTAGCTGGCATGATTGCCGGTACAAAATATAGAGGTGAATTCGAAGAACGTCTCAAAAAAATAATTAACGAAATTCGTCAACAAAAAAATATTATTATTTTTATTGATGAGTTGCACTTACTTGTTGGTGCTGGGGCGGCTGAAGGTTCGATTGATGCTGCTAACATTCTAAAGCCTGCACTTGCTAGGGGTGAGATTCGTTTGATCGGGGCAACAACTTCAGATGAATATCGTAAATACATCGAGAAAGATAGTGCCTTAGAGAGGCGTCTGCAGGTTATTGTTGTACCTGAACCGTCATTAAAAGATACGGTTCAAATCCTAAAGGGTCTTCGTCGTAATTATGAGAAACATCATGGAGTTAGTATGAGTGATGAGTTGATTGAGGATACTGTCCATATGTCAAATCGTTATATTAATGAACGGTACATGCCCGATAAAGCAATTGACGTAATTGATGAAGCATCTGCTCTTGTTCGCGTAAGAACAGGACAAAAACCTAGTAAGATTCGTGATTTCACAAAGCAACTTAAAAAACTTAATGAAAAAATGGATGATTCAGTTGTTGCAGAAAATTATGAACGAGCGGCGCTTTATAAAACTCGGATAAGTCAAATATCTGAAAAACTAGAAGAGTCTCGTATTACGACCGAAACTAAAAAACCAATTACACTCAGTGATGATGACATTGCCTTTGCGGTTGCATCAATGACTGGGATACCAGTAAACCGAGTTAAAAAATCAGAAGCAAAGCTTCTCCGTAATTTAGAAAAACATTTAGGAAAGTATATTATTGGTCAAAAGGAAGCTGTCGAAAAGGTTTCAAGTGCGATCAGAAGAGGCCGTAGTGGTGTTGCAAGTAGTAATCGACCTATTGGATCATTTATCTTTATGGGACCAACTGGTGTTGGGAAAACAGAACTTGCCAGAGTATTAGCGCGTGAAGTATTTGGGAGTGTTGATGCATTAATCAAAATTGATATGAGCGAGTTTAGCGAACGTCATAATGTAAGTCGATTAATCGGTGCTCCTGCAGGTTATATAGGATACGACGACGGTGGTAAATTAACTGACAAAATTTGTCGACAGCCCTATAGTGTTGTACTGTTTGATGAAATTGAAAAAGCACATCCTAGTGTATTTAACCTGTTGTTACAAATTCTCGAAGACGGCACTTTGACCGACACAAAAGGTCGCAAGGTGAACTTTAGCAATGCTATTATTATTCTAACTAGTAATCTTGGTGCTGAGCGTATGATGAAAGAATCAAGCCTAGGATTTCATGCAACCACGAAAAGTGACGAGAAAAAACTTGATGAAACTCACTCAGAGAATGCTGAAGCAGCAGAGATAGCCCTTGGGACAATTATGCAACCAGAGCTGATTAATCGTTTTGATAGCATGGTTACTTTTAGGGCATTAATGAAAAAACAAATAGGCAAGATTTTTGATAATCAAATAGATGAACTTCAACACAGGTTAATTCCAAAAGGTATTCACCTTGAAGTTCGCCCGTCTGCAAAAAAGGTACTAATTAAAAAAGGATATAGTGAAAAGTTCGGAGCAAGACCACTTAGAAGGACAATTCAGGACGAGATCGAACATAGGGTTGCTGATGGAATTTTATCTGGCGTCTACGAAAAAGGCACTGTCTTAACAATCGGAACCAGTAACGGAGAGGTTGATATTAGAATTGCGTCAGAAAAATAACAAAAATAAAGGTGCAATAACAAGTATACTAATAAGTCTTGTTCTTTTGGCAACGGCCGCAAGTATATTTGTTTTTAGACAAAGAATTTTTGATCAAGTAACAGTTTGGCTGTACAAACCGTCTTATGAAGTTACACAATTAGTGACAAGAGCCGGTATGAATGAAATGGGCAAGTTTTATTATTATGCAAGCCAACCCAGTCTTTATGACACCAAAACAGCATCAACTTATAAT
>CAZHFQ010000029.1:0-8507 GCA_964531915.1 uncultured Saccharimonas sp. (SeqCode)
AGTTTTTTCAAATTTCCCTCTGGGAAAGAATAAAAAGTTATTAATTTTGTTGATAAATGGGACAAAAAGCGTCACGATTTATCATTTAATACTGACGGGCTAGTTATTAAAGTTAATAATCGTGCACAGTTTGCTGATCTTGGTATTGTTGGCAAGCAACCTCGCGGGGCCGTTGCTTTTAAATACGCACCCGAACAAGCAACCACAGTTGTAAAAGACATTGTCATAAGTATCGGTCGCACCGGTGCTGCCACGCCAGTCGCAGTGTTTGATCCAGTAATTGTTGCTGGGACGACGGTTCAACACGCCAGTTTGCATAACTCTGACGAAATTGAAAGATTAGATATTAGGATAGGTGATACGGTCGTTATTTTCAAGGCAGGCGATATCATACCGCAGATTCAAGGTGTTGTTTTGGAATTAAGACCAAAAAATACGAGGCTTTTTGATTTTAAAAATGCTCTTAAAGCCCAATATCCCGAACTTGGGTTTGAACGACCATCAGGCGAAGCTGTTTATCGTGTTAAAGGAGTAACGGGGGATTTATTATTAAAACTAGGACTTGAGCACTTTGCAAGTAAAGGCGCACTTGATATTAATACCTTGGGCGAGAAAAATGTTGTTGCCCTGGTAAACAATGGACTAGTTAGTGATTTAGCGGATATCTTTACGATTACACCCGAACAGTTATTAAAAATCGATAGATTTGCAGAAATTTCTACTAATAAATTAGTTTCTGCAATTGCTGACAAGAAAACCCCACCCCTCGAGCGTTTTTTGTATGGCTTAGGCATACGTCATGTTGGCGTACAAACCGCCATTGATTTAGTAAATGTTTTTGGCTCTTTAAAAAAAATTCAAACCGCTACAATTGACGAATTAAGATCGGTTGAAGGGGTTGGAGAGGTGGTGGCAGAGAGTATCATTGCCTGGTTTTCCGATCCAGATAACGAAACTCTACTCGAAAAATTCGATAAACTTGGCGTAAAACCAATTTTTGTTAAAAAAACAGGTAAACTTGTTGGGAATAATTTTGTCGTAACTGGAACTCTTAAATCTATGTCGCGTGATGAGGCGGCTGACAAAATCCGTGCACTTGGGGGGACTTTTCAGACAGTGATTGCAAAAGATACGACATATCTTGTGACGGGCGAAAAAGTTGGAGATAGCAAGCTCAAAAAAGCCAAAGACAATAGTGTTGAAATAATAGACGAAACTGAATTTATAAAAATATTAGTTTCAAAATAAAATACCCCGCTATATAAAACGAGGTATTTTTAGTTTCGTGTAGTAAACTACCAGCTGCGTTGTCGGAATGAACCGCCACCACCACCGTTTCCACCGCCACCACCGAAATCACGCTTTGGGCGATCTTCCTTTGGGCGAGCTAGACCAACGCTGATTGCACGACCATCAAGCTCTTTTCCATCGAGTTGATCGATAGCTTTTTGGTTGTCTTCTTCGTTTGCCATTTCAACAAAGCCGAAGCCTTTTGAACGGCCGCTATCACGGTCAGTGATAACACGTGCGCTTGTAACTTCACCGATTGCTTCAAAAAAAGCTTTCAATGTGTCATCAGTAGTAGCGTAGGCTAGGCTACCGATGAATAAATTTTGCTGTGCCATATACTTTTTAGTACTCTTTTCTTCTTATCTGATTCTTATTTCTCGTCAGATCGACCGCTCCCAGCGACTTTTGCGAAGAAGAGAGTTTACCTTCGCTATACAGCGAAAATGGTAAGCGCCCGCCTTTTGCTTTAATACGCGTGTGCTTCTGAACGTTATTATTTAAGCATACTTTCATAAAAATTACTAGTACAAGCATTATGCGCAATATAAAAATGCTTGTGTTATAAACTTGTTTGGGTAATAATAACGTTATGGCTGGTGCGCAACATGGGGTAACCTTTGCGCTAGAAAACAAACAGTTTTAAAACAAAATGTGCCCCGGGTGGGCGCGCAACAGCAAAAACTCGCCAATTATTATATGGCGAGTTTAAATTGAAAAAATAATATCTTTTGTTTATAGTAAAATCATAGCATGGAAAATTTACATATAACTCCAGAAACAAATATTCCAGAAGATGCCAAAGAAACAGGTTGCATACCAAACTGTCTTGGTATTACTATGGATACTGAAGAAAAAATACAAGCCGCTATAGATTCTTACGGAAGTGTTGAGAAGTTTAATGACTTACTTAGGCGTGCAAACGCTATAGATAAATGGCTTGAAGAGACTACTCCCAAGAAGAGTATTCATCCAGATCCTTTTCTGTTTCGTATTATTAGATAAGACTAGCCTAACTAGTAAAACACAGTATTTGCATTGCTGAGATTACTATTTTAAATCCTACTATCCCTACTATTTTTAACTGAATAAGTATCTATCAGGTATAATGAGATTATGTTTAAAGCCTATGTACAAAAACGTCTTGAATCTTATGTAAAAGAATATTTTAAAAAACATCCCAAGGTGAAACTTGTGGTTGTAGCAGGCAGTGTTGGGAAAACCAGCACAAAAGTGGCGATTGGTACAATTTTATCCGAGCATTTCCGTATTCGTTTGCATGAAGGCAATCATAATGACGTACTTAGTGCCCCGCTTGCAATTCTAGGTGTAGAATACCCAAAAAATATTAGAAATATTATTGAGTGGTTGGCAGCATTCAGAGCAGCTCGTAAACGCATCGATGCCCCCACGGATGTAGACGTGATTATTCAAGAACTTGGTTCGGATAGGATAGGGCAAGTCCCACATTTTGGTACCTATTTAAGCCCTGATATTGGTGTAGTCACCGCTGTGTCATCCGAGCATATGGAATTCTTTAAAACAATTGATAATGTTGCCGCCGAAGAGCTGTCAGCTGCTAACTTCTCAAAACTAGCTCTTATTAACAAAGACGATATTGACGGTCAATACG
The DNA here is from genome assembly GCA_964531915.1 of uncultured Saccharimonas sp. (SeqCode). GTDB lineage: Bacteria > Patescibacteriota > Saccharimonadia > Saccharimonadales > Saccharimonadaceae > UBA1547. The sequence goes on from CAZHFQ010000029.1 coordinate 2,921, forward strand.
CTAAATACCTGACAAATGCGAATATTGATACTTACGGGACAAGTGCGAGTGCGGAATATCATTTCATTGGAATGGATTATACCCCCAAAGACGGTCACGTAGGAATGTTTTATGCGCCTGAATTCTCAGATCCCATGCCAGCCACGATTCAATTGCTGGGCGAACATACATTAAGGCCAGTGATCGCAGCAATGGCGGTAGGAGTTAAACTTGGGATGAATACATCAGAATTAGAAAGAGGTATCAAAAAAGTTTACTCGCTGCCTGGACGCATGAATAAACTCCGAGGAGTAAACAACACCACTATTATTGATGATACGTATAATTCCAGCCCCCTGGCGGCTGAATCATCGTTACGAGTTTTGTATCAACTACTAGTTCCGCAACGCATTGCAGTTTTAGGTGATATGAATGAGCTTGGTGATACCTCTGTTGCCGAACATGAAGAACTGGGGAAATTTTGTGATCCCAATCAGTTGTCGTGGGTGGTTACAGTCGGATCTTTAAGCGAAAAATATCTTGCACCGGCTGCTAGGGCAAAGGGTTGCCAGGTAAAAAGTTTTGAAAATGCCATTTTGGCCGGGGCATTCGTGCGGGATGTTGCCGAAAAAGGAGCAGTGATTCTGTTTAAGGGTTCACAAGGCGGAATTTATCTGGAAGAGGCTGTAAAAACCATGTTGCATTCATCAGACGATGAATTAAAATTAGTTCGCCAATCATCAAAGTGGATGAAAGTAAAAAATAAATTCTTTACACAAAATTCATAAAATAATAAATAAAATCAACATACCCTTGTTAATATGTTATTGCTTATGTTAATCTGAAAGCAATAAATAAAAAACATAAAAAGGATTTTTATGCCCGAAGAATCAACAGATATAAATCAACAACCCGAACCAACACCACATTTTAATGAATTTTCTGGCCATAAAGAACTTGAAGTAGAGCCACCAATAGAAAAATCTGCAGCTCCAAACCCAAAAATAATCCCCCCAACTGAAACAATTATCCAACCTCCAATTAAATCAACTTCTGTTCAAAATGAACCGATGACTGATTTTGCACCAAACCCTACCATAAATTCCGATTTTGCTCGTATAGATGCAGTTCCGACACAACCTGTCATTGCCGACAATATTCCAAATAAAAAACCAAAATGGTTCAAACGTAAAAAAGTTATCATCGGAATGATTGCTGCCGTTTTGATAGTAGCGATTGCAGGCGGTTCAACTTATGCTTATGTGTCGTATCAGAAGCCTGAAAAGGTAGTTGCAGACTCTCTTATTAATGCGCTAACGTCCAAGCAAGCGACTTATACAGGAAAATTAAAATTTGATTATAGTACTGGTACCACTAAAGTTAATGCAACTGTCGAAATAAAATCACGCATGGCTGAGGCAGGGGTTCAGGATCATAATGCAAAATTAACGTTAAATTATGACAAAAAAGATTACTCGATAGAAGGCGATGCATTATTTGATAAGGCGGGCGACATATATTTTAGAGTAAACGGTCTGGCAAGTATTGTATCGGAGGCCAAAGTTCTTTATGGATCTGACCCAACAGTTACCGCGGCAATCGACAAGCTTGTGAAGAAGGTTGATAATACTTGGGTCAGGGTTTCGACCGAGGATCTTAAATCAATAGACGAAAATTATTCTAAGGGTAAACAATGCATAAATGATGCCATCGATAAATTTAAGGATGACAAATCAGCCACTTCAGAAGTGTTTGAGCTTTATAAAAAACACCCATACGTCATTATTAAAAAGGACTTAGGACAAGTTGATGGTAGTTTTGTTTATGAGGTAGAGGGTGACACTAATGCAGGCAAAGCTTTCATTATCGGATTAAAAGACACCAAGATTTATAAATCACTAAATAGCTGTGATAAAAACTTTGTAATAAATGATAGTGATGTAAATAAAATTACTACAGCCACTGAGGACAGTAATACAAAAACAGATTCAACCTTCAAACTTTCAGTAGATGTTTGGTCACACAAAATTACGAAATTTGAAGCTACTGGTAACGTAACTACAAAATCATCATACAGCTCTGACACTTCAAAAACCTCAACCGATTTACTTATAACACCTGATTATAGTCAAAAATTTAACATCACAGTGCCATCAAATTCGATAACTCTAACCCAACTAAAATCCTATTTTGAAGAACTGAGTACATCAATAGGTAAGTATTACTCATCACAATATAACTACTCATCCTCGGATTATAATATATAAAAATATTTGATTAATTATGAAAATTTGAAATGTAGCATCTCTTGGTTAGATTTGCTATACTACATCTGATATGAAGCGATATAACCCTGTTGAAATTGAGAAAAAATGGCAAAAAGTTTGGGAAGAAAATAATACCTACAAAGTTGATTTTACTGACAATAAAAAACCAAAATATTACGCTTTTAGCATGCTCCCAGGTATTACTGGGGCTGGTATTCACACTGGTCATGGGCGAACCTTTCAATTCAGCGACATCAAGGTTCGCGCAAAACGGCAACAGGGCTACAACGCCTATCACCCAATAGGTTGGGATTCGTTTGGTTTGCCAGTTGAAAATTATGCCATAAAAATCGGCAAAAAACCCCGTGAAGCTCACGAAGAGGCGAAAATTAATTTCAAACGCCAACTGAAACGTCTGGGTTACAGTTATGATTGGTCCAAGGAAATTAGTACGGCTGACCCCGAATATTATCGTTGGACTCAGTGGATTTTTAACAAATTGTTTGAACATGGACTGGCATATCAAAAACAGAGTCCTCAGTGGTGGTGCGAGACTGACCAAACAGTACTTGCCAATGAACAAGTTGTTGACGGTAAGTGTTGGCGATGCGGGAATCAGGTTGTTAAAAAGAATCTAAAACAATGGTTTTTCAAAATTACCGAATATGCTGACGAAATACTTAATGCGACCGATGATTTGGACTGGACCGATATGGTTAAAACTATGCAGAAAAACTGGATTGGTCGTTCGAACGGCGCCGAGGTTGAATTCAGCATTGACTCACCAGATTTGCAAGGTTCCACCTTGCAAGTTTTTACAACGCGACCAGATACGCTCTTTGGTGCTACTTTTGTGGTGTTGGCACCCGAGCATGAACTGGTTCAGAAACTGGTAACAGATGAAACGCGCCAACAGGTTGAAAATTATGTCACAGAGGCTGCCAGAAAATCCGAAATCGAGCGCATGAACGAAACTCGTGAAAAAACCGGTGTTTTTACAGGCGGATACGCTATTAATCCAGTAAACGGCGAAAAAGTTCCGATTTGGGTAGCTGATTATGTGTTATCAGGTTATGGTACTGGCGCGATTATGGCAGTCCCAGCGCATGACGAACGTGACTTTGAATTCGCAACGAAATTTGGAATTGAAATTAGAGAGGTTATTTTACCGCATCGTATAGACGCTAATAATCCGCCGCTAGAAGGCAAAGAGCAAGTATTTCGTCACGCCGTGCAGGGGATTGTTCACGATCCCAAAACCGACAAATATCTTTGCGTAAAGTGGAAGAAACAACCCTGGACGGCTTTTGTGGTCGGCGGAGTCGAGGATGAGGATAACGGTGATGTAATTGCTGCCGCCAAGAGGGAAGTTCGCGAAGAAACCGGCTATAAAAACATCAAGCTAGTAAGGATTTTAGGTGGTAATGTAATCTCTGAGTTTTACGCGGCACACAAAAACATTAACCGAAAGGCTTTATTTACAGCCGTTTTATTTGAATTAGTTGATGACGAACACGACACCGTATCACCGCAAGAACTAGAAACCCAGGAGCCGATTTGGTTAAAACGAAGCGAGATTACTAAAGAAAGAATGACTTGTGCTGAACTTGACTTGTGGTGGGACAGAATCGACAATCCCAATGCTGTTTATACCGGCGAAGGAATCCTAACTAATAGTGGTGCATTTGACAGTATGGAAACTAGCCAAGCACGTGAGGAAATTGTTGCTTGGTTGGAAGAGCGTGGTGTCGGACAAATGAAAACTACCTATAAAATGCACGACTGGCTAATTAGCCGTCAGCGCTATTGGGGTGCACCGATTCCAATTATTCATTGTCCTGAACATGGCGCAGTGCCTGTTCCTGACGACCAATTGCCAGTAATTTTGCCAGAAATTGACGATTTCAAGCCCAAAGGCGGCGCCACATCGGCGCTTGCCAGCGTAACTGATTGGGTTAATACAACTTGTCCAAAGTGTGGCAAGCCTGCCAAGCGTGAAACTGACACGATGGATGGCTATGCCTGCAGCAGTTGGTACCATTTGCGTTATTTGGATCCGTTTAATGATAAACAAGCTTGGGATCCGAAGGTTGAAAACCATTGGGGACCGGTTGACTTTTATAACGGGGCTGACCACGCCGTGGCCCATCTGTTATATACAAGGTTTTGGCAACGATTTTTCTATAAACTTGGTCTGGTTTCTCATCCCGAACCGTTCAAACGAATGATGTATAATGCCTATATTTTAGCTCCGGACGGAACAAAAATGAGTAAATCCCGCGGAAATACGATTGATCCACTGGAAATTATGGATAGTGGCTATGGGGCTGACAGTTTGCGTGTCTACGAGATGTTTATCGCCCCTTATGATTTGGAAGCCCCGTGGGACACAAGGGGAGTGCCAGGTGCGTATAGATTCCTTAACCGCGTTTGGACACTGGCTCAGGAATATATAGAATCTGACAGCGAAATTGTTGATAAAAAGTTAGAAAGCGGGATTTTGGTAGTAGCGCATAAAACTGTTAAAAAAGTTACTTCTGATATCGAGGACGAAAAATTCAACACCGCAGTTTCGGCAATGATGGAAGCGGTAAATAATTATTACAAGATTAAGGAAAAATACAAAATTGGCAAATCTCCGGCCTGGACCTTTGCCATTGAAAGCCTACTCCAGATACTTTCGCCATTTGCGCCACATATAACCGAGGAGTTATGGCAACAGTTGGGACACGGTGATACTATCCATATTGATCACTGGCCAAAATGGGATAATAAATACCTACAGTCTGATACGATGACGATTATTGCGCAGGTTAACGGCAAATTACGAGCCAAACTAGAAATTTCTGTTGATATGGACGAAGAATCAATAAAACAGCAAGCTTTGGAAAACGACAACGTTAAATTATTTATTGGTGACAAAAAACCGACCAAGGTTATTTATGTCCCTGGCCGGTTGGTAAGTGTCGTTATTAAATAGTCGATTAAAGTTTTTCTTCGTAAGTTTCTGCACGTTGCTCATTTATCCAAACAGTACCATCGGAGTCAGCGTTTGGCTTTAAACCAGTAACACCCTCAATAGCTGTTGCTGGGATACCGTACCATTCACCATTAACGTCGTGATATCTTGCTACACCATTTCTTGTTCTAATATTAATCTCGTCGTCAGTTGTTTCAACCAAGATATTACTATCAGCCCCTTCTGTTACTGCGGGTTCTGAGCGTATGCGTGCACCTTTTTCAAGAACAATATTAAAAACATTTTTGTCAATAATATCTTGACTCATATAGTCTGGTAATTGGAGTGTGCCATCTTGTGTTTCAGATGCTTGGGGTTGAGG
>CAZHFQ010000030.1:0-5286 GCA_964531915.1 uncultured Saccharimonas sp. (SeqCode)
GAATCAGGTAACGATATTGGGCTTGAAGTTCACGGAACTCATGACCAGTTTTTACGCGTCGAACAGGGTGTAACGAAAGTTTCAATGGGTCCAAGTAAGGAACAGCTGCAAACATGGCAAGCAAGTATCAGTGATGCAATTTTTGTTCCGGCAGGAACATGGCACAATTTAGAGAATATTGGCCAAGTACCACTAAAGATTTATTCAATTTACGCACCACCAGAACATCCACATGGAACCGTTCATGCGACCCAAGCAGATGGCGAAGCCGCTGAGGCAGCAATACCATCGCAACAGTAATCTCAAGATAGACCATATTTAATGGTATCTGTTATAATATAGCGGCATGCGGGCGTCGTATAATGGCTAATATGCTTGCCTTCCAAGCAAGCGATGCGAGTTCGATTCTCGCCGCCCGCACCAATAAAAAAATCGTACTTATGTACGATATTTTTATTGGTATGTGACACTGAAATCAAATTCGCATTGCCGACCGCCTCCTCGCTACCCGCATTGCAAGGTGGAACCTTGCAATGGTATTTTCATCTCGATCTTTATCTGTTACAATAACAAAGTCTAAACATATTATGGCGGATGTAGCTCATTTGGTTAGAGCGACGGGTTGTGGTTCCGTAGGTAGTGGGTTCGATCCCCATCATTCGCCCCAAAATAAAATAATCAAGTTTCGACTTGGTTATTTTATTTTGGAATGCTAGGTTGGTTCGAACCCACTGTGGATTTTTGAAAAAAATACACGAGAGTGGGTTCGTGAAGCGCAGTGAAGCAGAATTAGTTTACTCATTTTGCAAACAAGTGGGAATAGGGAGGCTAGCCGACCGCCTCCCCATCATTGTGTCATTGCTGGATTCGAGCCTACGGGGTCGCGGAATGTGACCGATCTCCATCATTCGCCCCAAAAATAATTTTGAGTTATAATATAAACATAACCAAAAGTCATCATGGATTTAAATAAACACATAGTTGCAAACGATACGGGAAAACCATTTCACAGCAGCGGTTTTGCCGAGGCTGCGAATGGAAATCATTTTGGAGCAACTACAAGTATGTCATTCGAACAGCGTAGGCAAATTGACCAAAATAGGCAAGCAGTCGCTGGGTATCAACGTTCCGCCATTGGTGGTTTATATGGAGTGCAACGGGCTAGACCAGCCCCAAAAATTGTTGTTGTCAGGCGACCAACATCTCGTATCATACCACTACGAAAACATAATCCTTATCCTTAAATTTCTCGTAATGTTTCGATATCGGCACCAAGCGTATTTAGACGATTAGCAAAATCCTCGTATCCGCGGTTTATTGAATAAACGTCGCGTAGGATTGATTGTCCAGGGGCAGCAAGCATAGCTAGCAAGATAACAACGGACGGCCTAAGGGCTGGTGGTGAGATAACATCGGCCGGTTTCCAATTAGTTGGGCCAGTAATATAAACTCTATGTGGATCGACCAGTTCGATTTTTGCATTTAATTTTGAAAGTTCGGTAAAATATATTGCACGGTTTTCGTATGACCAATCATGTATTAATGTTCTTCCACTTGCTACTGTGGCAATAAGCCCCAGTAGTGGCAGATTATCCATATTTATTGCAGGAAAAGGCATGCAGTGCAATTTATCCTTTGGGGCATGAAGTTTTGAATGTTTTATCGTGATGTCAGCTAAACGAGTTTTTCCGTTTCTGGCCAGATATTCTTTGCCTAGTTCGTATTGAAGCCCCATTCCTGTCAAGGTTGCTAATTCGATTTCTAAATACTCAATCGGGGAACGTTTTACGGTAATTTCTGAATCAGTTACAATCGCCGCGGCAATTAAACTCATCGATTCGATTGGATCTTCGGAAGGAAAGTATTCAATATTTTTATTAATACTTCTGACGCCTTTAATTTCAAGTGTTGTTGTACCAATACCATTAATTTCTACTCCAAGTTTTTGTACGAACAGACAAACATCTTGAACCATATAATCCATACTTGCATTGCGGATAGTTGTAACACCGTCGTACAAAGCAGCTGCCATAATGATATTCTCGGTTACGGTATTGCCTCGTTCGGTAAGGATAATAGCGCGTTCAAGTCGCTTCTTTTTAACATCTACTTGATAATAGTCGTTATTAGCGGTAACAGTCAGCCCATAAGGTTCTAATCCTGTTAAATGAGGCTCAATCGTACGAGTCCCAAGGTCGCAACCACCAGCAAACGGTATTTTGAAATTATTATATTGATGAAGCAATGGACCCAAAAACATAATTACAGTACGAGTGCGTTTTGCGGCGTCGATGTCCATATCCTTAAGTTTTAATCGTGCAGGGGTAATAATTTCTAAGTCGTTTTTATCATTCATCCATCGGACTTTTACGCCAATACTCTGGAGCACTTCGATAATTCGATAGACCTCTTCAATTCGAGCAACTCTTCGCAGGGTAGTTTTACCGTGATTTAATAGACTGGCGCACAAAAGTCCAACAGCTGCGTTTTTACTGGTTTTTACCTCTATTCCACCTGATAATTTTTTGCCACCATTTATACGAAAGTCAATCTTGCCAGTTTTATTTAACCTTACCAGGCCACTTGAAAGAACCTCACTAATTCTAGCTAACATCTCAAGGCTGATATTTTGACCACCTTTTTCGATTCGGTTTATAGCACTCTGACTTGTGCCTAAGGCCTCAGACAGCTGAACCTGTGTTAGTCCTCGTGACTGTCTTGTCTCTTGAATTAGCTTACCAACTCTGTTTTTGTAATCAATACTTGTCATTCAATTTATGATATATCAACCATGATATAGTGTCAACTGAAGTTGGTAGGTAGTAGATGGTATATGGTAGGTGGTATAATCTTTACAAGTAATTTATTCGGAGAGAAATAATGAAAGATAAAAAAATTGCAGATTTAATTGCAGGCGAAGAAAATAGACAGCGCGATGGGTTAGAACTTATCCCCAGCGAGAATTACGTCAGTCAGGACGTTTTAACGGCGTTAGGTAGCGTTTTTACTAATAAATACTCAGAAGGCTATCCATATAAGCGTTATTATGGTGGGCAGGAATTTACGGATCAAGTTGAACAGCTTGCTATTGACCGTGCAAAAAAACTATTTGGGGCAGACCACGCCAACGTACAGCCTCATTCAGGGGCACCGGCCAATGAAGCGGTTTATTGTGCTTGGTTAGACCCAGGCGATACGGTTCTTGCAATGGATTTAAGTCATGGAGGACATTTGACTCATGGAGCCCCAGTAACCCGTAGTGCAAAGTTGTATAACTTTATTAGATACAAGATGAAAGATGTGTCGACTGGCGAGATTGACTACGATGAACTTAGAAAACTTGCCATAAAACATAAACCAAAAATAATCCTGGCTGGTTTTAGTGCCTATCCACGAGAATTGGATTATGCAAAATTTGCTGCAATTGGCAAAGAAGTTGGGGCACTTTTGATGGCTGATATGTCACATATTGCTGGTTTAATTGTTGCAGGGGTCGCAAAAAACCCTTTTGATTATGGTTTTCATGTTATTACCACTACCACACATAAAACACTGCGTGGGCCGCGTGGAGGGTTGATATTGTCTAAGGGCATTGTGGGTAACCCCTTGAAAGTGCCAGAAAAAACAATCGAAAACATACCTACCCTTATTGATAGGGCGGTTTTTCCAGGTATGCAAGGTGGTCCGCATATGCATTCAATCGCCGCAAAGGCAGTTGCTTTCCATGAGGCCTTGCAGCCAGAATTCAAGATTTATGCAAAACAAGTGGTTAAAAACACTTCAAAACTGGCTGATGAAATGCAAAAACGGGGACTCCATTTGGTTACAGGGGGGACAAGTAACCATTTGATCCTAGCTGACGTACAAAAAAGCTTTGGAATCGACGGTAAGGTCGTTCAGACCGCGCTGGATACGATTGGGCTGAGTGTGAACGCAAATACTATTCCCGACGACAAAGCGCCTATGTACAGGCCTAGTGGCATCAGGTTAGGTGCTGCAGCCATTACAACCAGGGGATTTGTTGCAAAGGATATGGTAAGGATTGCTGATTGGATGAAACAGGCGATCGATAATCGTGATAAGCCAAGTGTTCTTAAGAAACTAAGGAACGAGGTGGTAAAAGTCGCTAGATCATATCCGTTGCCAAGTGATAGCTATTGTAACTCCTACGCCCCAAGTCCTGTTATCGAGAAGTTAGAGGCCGCTGAGGCAGTACCTACATAAATAATAGCCCTTGCTCCTGTGCCATAGTCCCAATATTCAATTCTAGCACCAGCTGGACTTATAGTGCTACAGTCTGTTGTTGCTAATGCGGCTGCGCAAGCGTATGAAATGGTTTTCGGACCATCTGTTGTTGTGCTTGCGGTGGCAATTGGGTCTGTTGCTGGGGTTGTATATGCTCCAGCTGCGCCCGATTGTCCGGTAATGAGAGTAATACCAGTTGGTAAAGTAGCTGTAGGTGATGAGCCAAATCCTGCTCTAAGAGCAGCTAATGTTTTTGGATAGTAGCCAGCGTCTGCGTTATAAGATTCGGCTACTTGTTGTACAGAGTTTCCGTTTGCTTGGGCTTGGGCTGCCTTTGCTTTGGTTGTGACATTCGTATACGAAACTATAGTTATAGCTGCCAAAATAGCGATGACAACGATAACAACCAAAAGTTCAACAATGGTAAAACCACTATCTCCTCTGTTAAATTTTGTTTTCTTTAGACTCATTACTAACATCCTTTTCTATTATGGCGTTGATTCTATTTGTGTTCTTAATATTAACATAAGTACTATATTCAATTCAACTATGTTGCTCTAATTCCTTAATTGAAAAAATAATACCCACGAAAGCGGGTATTATCAGGGTTATCGAAAATTTGTTAAGTACAGGTAGGAGATGCAATCAGCAGGCTACCAGCAGCTGCGTCACCTACATACTTATAGGCAATTGCATTAACACCAGAAGTAAAGTCCCAATAGCCGATACAGCCACCAGTGGTACCCTTATTTTTATATAGAATTTTAGCTGTATCTGAAGATGCCCCAGTCAGAGCGCCAACTCCGCCCGCAGCAACCGTTACACCAGTTGGAACCTTAGCGTATCCAGTAGTATAACCATTTATAGCTGCTGCGTCAGCTGGAAAGCCAGAATTAGCTGAATCAGCTGCGTATATATTTACTACACTGGCAATGGAATCGGCATTAGCCAGTGCTTTTGATGCGTTCGCTTTTGCGGTAACACCAGTATACGAAACTATAGTTATAGCTGCCAAAATAGCGATGACAACGATAACAACCA
>CAZHFQ010000030.1:5386-8459 GCA_964531915.1 uncultured Saccharimonas sp. (SeqCode)
TGGTAAAACCACTATCTCCTCTGTTAAATTTTGTTTTCTTTAGACTCATTACTAATGTCCCCTTTTAATTGGTTATGGTTATAATATAATATACTATGGTGCTAATATTAGCACAAGTGTTTTGTGAATTTCAACCCCCTAAATATATGAGTGATCTATTGATCTGCATAGAAAGTAATACCATCCAGCGATAACCAACTATTGCTGCCTGTGCGGAAGAGGATATCGCCGGAAGAATTAATGTCTATTCTGGCGTAAGCTCCGGTGCTATATCCAGCGTATAAGATTGTTGCACTTGGTCTAAAGCCAGAAGGTAAGGTAGCCATCACCGTCCCACTAGTTGCTGTCCCCGCCTTGATTAATCCCTTTAGACTCACTAGGCCGTCAGCCCCCTTTGTGTATTGTGGTGTCGCAAAATTACCTCCGTACGCAACCCAGCTGTTAGCCATAGTCAAATTTTGCCAATCGCCTGAATATGCATTCGGGTGATACATCACGTTAATTCCTAGATAATTAGTGCCTAAACCTTTAGATACGACCGAATTCCCCGAGTTTACGTATGTGCCGTTTAATCCAATCGCAGAGAAAGTACCACCATAGGCTGTGGCTGGTATGTGCATATAAAGCGATGGCATTAAATCGCTGGGCATATCAAAAATTTGTGCCCCATCGTAAATAGTTCCCATTGACAAAATCCCCCGTAAATGGATGCGACCAACGTCGTCTACTATATACGCAACAGGGGAAACTCCACTACTGTAGTTATCCCAACCGTTTTTGAAGGTATTTATTGACTTGCCGTCGTACCGACCATTATTTGGAATGAAATGAACATTATCTAGGGAAATCCAACCAGCATCTCCATTTTGTAATATGACATTTCCAGAAGAGTCAACAGTAATACGACCGGCCACATTAGGGTTTGTGCTGGCTGGGAAAAAGAGTGAGGCAGTTGGTCTATAGGATGCGGGCAATACTGCAATTACTTCTCCTAACGTTGGCGTTCCGGTTCTTTTAATCAAACCCTTTAGCTGAACGACCCCACTAGTTGTCTTTCTGTAGCCATTCGCTTGATAACCAGCTCCATAATCTGACCAGCTATTTTGTAAAGAAAACGACGACCAGCTGTTTAAGTTGACAGTTAATCGGGCAGCCGATGATGTAACTGTACCTAGGCTGTCTGTAAAAACGGCTCGAAATTGGTAGCCGTCCATATCATTTGTGACCGAGGTTCGTGTTAAGGTTGTTGATGTTGCTCCAGACATATTAACCCAACTTGCACCGTTATTGGTCGACTGTTTCCATTGTACGGTTGCCCCAGTCGCAGATGATATCGCAGTAAAGGTGGCGTTACTGCCTGCCGTAACTGTTTTATCAGAGGGCTGAGTGGTTATTATTTGAGATTCCGTATTGTTGTTTGGGCTGCTGGTGCGTATTTGGCTGGTTCGACCGATATCACGACCGCTTACAGTTTTTGTTGAGGCTATAGTAACCTTTATAGAGCTAGCCGTTTTTAAGGCAGTTTGCCTGGCGGTATCGGATAGGGCAGCGTTATTTGCATTTGCAATCTCGTTTACAGTATCAGAACTTGTATAGTATTGCACAGAAAAGCCACTTGTTTGGTCTATGCCCTCGACTAGTTTCGTGTCCTTAATTTTGCAAAATGCTGCTGAAACCCCTGGGTTACAGCTTGGTTTTTGCCAAGGTGCATTGCAGCCAACAGTATCATAATTATCAGGGGCGATTACACGTCGCCATAGGGTATCGTCTTTTACAAAATAGATTACGTTCATCATAACCTTTGGATTTTGACTGATTGATGTGCTGTTGCAGGCGTTTGGCTGGTCTTTTGCATAAATATAATTTTTTGTCGAAGCCAAATCGCTACTGGTGGTTGCATAGGTATTCAATATCAACATATTGCCGTATGTATCACTATTATTTTTGAAGCCCAACGTGCTGTTGTCATAGCCTTGTCCTGTTTGAAGTGCTATGGTGTTCGATGCCAGGTATCCACCGCTTGTTTTTGTATCTTGGTCGATAGTATCCAAAGCCTCTTGTATTCTATAAGTTAAATCATTAGCGCCCCTTGTGGATAAAACACTACCAGTCATATTGACAATGGCACTAATAAAAATACCAATGACCAAAATCACAATAGGGGCAACAATTAACATTTCTACAAGCGTGAACCCTTTTGATGATACTCTCCTATTTATAAACATATGTTGCATCCGTTATTAATTCCTGGGGAGTATTGTACTTTAGTGTGACAACTATTTTTGAAACAGATTCTATTGATTTTGACAGATTAGGGCACTCAATCGATACGCTTACCTTGACGTTTGTTAGACCTTGTACGTCTATGGGCGAGTCATCCAGGGGGTTTTGAGTAGTACACGGGCTGGTTGCTGATGTCTTGTATGCCTGTAGGTAATCATCTGCAGCGTTAAAGGCACTAGTTTTTGCCCTAGATTCACCGCCGTTCTTAATAACAGAAGCATATAACATATATCCGGACATTAAAAATACTGCTGCAATAAATAAGGTGATTAAAAGCTCTATTGCTGAAAAGCCAGGTTGTTTATTATCGATATGTCTCATTGATTTTTACTCGTTATTACTTTTACAGTACTATCTGTTTCAAGTTTATAATACAGATTGAATTTGCGACATTCCTGCGTAGCGCTGTTAGTACAAAGTGCCCATGAACCATCACTTAAAAGTTGGAGAGGCTGATACACATATTGGTCAATAGTTATTGGTTGATTGGTTAGGGTCGCCGTATCAAACAATACATTATCTGTTGATTGTGAATTGTTTGATGCCCTAACAAAAGTTATAGATGGGTCACTAATAGTTGGTGCGGTTATTAATTTGGGGTCAATATCACGTAATGCGGATATTACCGACGATGGGACGTCCGATGCGATTGCGGTTGAAGGATAGATGCCAGCGCCTGAGGACGTTAAATAGCGAATGATAACAATACCAGAGCCTCCATTTGCTCCAGCCATAGTGTTTCCGGCACCACCTCGGGCTCCATTACCAGTATTGTTGGTGCCAATTTCTC
>CAZHFQ010000031.1:0-7668 GCA_964531915.1 uncultured Saccharimonas sp. (SeqCode)
TCCGTGATATGTCCGATGCAATCGAAAAATTACTGAATATCAAAAAAGACGATATTTTAATTGAAGGTGCTTCGATCGCTGATGGTGAATTAGCACTTGGCCGTGATTTATTGGTTGCATTTATGCCATGGGGTGGCTATAACATGGATGACGCTACAATTTTATCAAGTCGACTTGTTAGGGACGATACACTTACAAGTATCAATATTAAAGATTTTACCGTAGAGGTTCGCGAAACAAAACTTGGAAACGAAATTGTTACCCGTGATATTCCAAACGTTAGCGAGGAATCGCTTAGGCATCTCGATGAGGATGGTATTGTCCAAATCGGTTCCGAACTTAAGAATGGTGATGTTCTAGTTGGAAAGATTACCCCAAAAGGCGAACAAGAACTATCATCCGAGGAGCGACTTCTCCGTGCGATATTTGGAGAAAAAGCCAAAGACGTAAGAGACACATCACTCAGAATGAGTAATTCTGGTGGTGGCAAAGTTGTCGGTGTAAAAATATTTAGTCGTGAAAATGGTCATGAGCTTAAGGCTGGTGTATTAATGCAAATTCAGATTTTTGTGGCTCAACTACGAAAAATATGTGTCGGTGACAAGTTAGCGGGACGCCATGGTAATAAAGGAGTAATTGCCAAGATTTTACCGATCGAAGATATGCCATACATGGATGACGGAACTCCAATAGACGTTGTTTTGAATCCACTTGGTGTACCTTCACGTATGAATATTGGACAATTATTCGAGACACACCTCGGTATGGCAGCACGAGCTCTTGGATACAAAGTCGCGACCCCACCGTTTAATGGTGTTCCAAACGACACAATTAGTGATCAATTAGAAAAAGCCGGATTCTCTAGGGATGGTAAATTCCAACTTTATGACGGTCAAAATGGAAAAGCTTTTGAAGAACGTACAACTGTAGGTGTAATGCATATGATTAAGTTGCATCACATGGTTAGTGACAAAATCCATGCTCGTTCAACTGGTCCATATACAATGGTTACTCAACAGCCACTTGGCGGTAAAGCTCAAAATGGTGGTCAGCGCTTTGGCGAGATGGAAGTATGGGCGTTAGAGGCTTACGGGGCAGCTGCGACACTTCAAGAGATGATAACAATCAAATCAGATGATGTTTATGGACGAGCTAAGGCCTATGAATCGATTATTAAAAACGAGCCAATCGTTGGTCCAAAACTGCCTGAATCATTTAATGTTCTTGTTAAAGAATTACAAGGTTTAGGCCTTAGGGCTGATTTGCTTGACGAAGCTGAGGATGCTGTAATAGATGCTGCCCAAGTTGTCAGTAGCACGTCCGGCGAAGAAGATAATGATGTCGATACTAATGAGCCAATCAGCGAAAACATTAGTGAAATCGTTGCTGATGAATTTGACGGTCTAGATGATGAAATTGTAATTGATGACAGTGTTGAAGACAAAGAAATTAAGGAGGATGCGTAAAATGTCACGAGTAATTGCAGGTAACGGAATTGCTGATTTTAACGCTATTCGGCTAACAGTTGCTAGTCCCGAAGATATTCTTCGCTGGAGTAATGGTGAAGTAACAAAACCTGAAACAATAAATTATCGAACTCAAAAACCTGAAAGAGATGGATTGTTTTGCGAACGTATTTTTGGGCCGGTCAAAGACGTTAACCCACACGATAGTAAGTTAAAAGGTGTTTGCTCACGCGAAGCTGCTGTTGATAAAAACGGTGAGTTGATTACTAAATCAATCGTCAGACGCGAAAGAATGGCTCATATTTCACTTGCAACACCGGTTGCGCATATTTGGTTTATGCGCGGTACCCCAAGCGCAATGAGTCTACTTTTGGGAATTACAGTTCGTAATCTTGAGCGTATTGCTTATTTTGCAACTTATGTAGTTCTAAATGTTGATGAAGACAAACGACAACAATTTCTTTCGGATATTGAGGCCGAGACAGAAGCTGGACGTGTTGCCATTAAAATGCGATATGAACGCGAAGCGGTTTCGCCAGATGGCAAAGAAAATGCTGACATTAAAAAATTAGCAACTGAGCAATCGAAAGAAATTGAGGAACTTGAGGATATTTATAACTCTAAAAAAACACAGCTAGACAGTCTAACAAAAAGCGCATTAATTAATGAAGTCGATTTTAGAAATCTTCCCGAGGAATACGAAGACCTTGTTGAGGTTGGTATGGGCGGTGCGGCTCTTAAGTCACTACTTGATGAGATTGATTTACCAAAACTAATTGCTAAACTTTCCGAAGAAGTGGCCGGTGCTAAAGGTCAACGTGAAAAGAAACTATTAAAACGTCTAAAAATGCTTGAAGGTATGTCAACTGCTGGCATTAACCCAAGCAGCCTGACCTTAACGGTTTTACCGGTAATCCCCCCAGATCTTAGGCCAATGGTTCAACTTACAGGTGGTCGTTTTGCTACCAGCGATTTAAACGATCTATATAGGCGAGTAATTAATCGAAATAATCGACTTAAAAAGTTAATTAACTTAAATGCACCTGAGGTAATTTGTCGTAATGAGATGAGAATGCTTCAAGAGGCTGTTGATGCGCTAATTGATAATAGTGCCGCAAAAGGTAATCGCGCCGTTAATGCTACTGGTGGGCGTAGACGGCTTAAATCAATCAGCGATATGTTAAAAGGGAAACAAGGTCGTTTCCGGCAGAATCTGCTTGGTAAACGTGTAGATTATTCTGGTCGATCTGTAATTGTCGTCGGTCCAAAACTTCATATTAATCAGTGCGGATTACCAAAACAGATGGCGTTAGAATTATTTAAGCCGTTTATTATTAGTTGGTTAATCAGAGGCGAGCATGCGTATAATATACGTTCTGCAACTCGTTTAATAGAATCTGGTGACGCTCTTGTATGGGATGCACTTGATGCAGTAATTGAAGATAAGTATGTGCTTTTAAATCGCGCCCCATCTTTACACAGACTATCAATCCAGGCCTTTCAACCGGTACTTGTTGATGGTAAGGCAATCCAACTCCATCCACTTGTCGCTAACGGATTTAACGCCGATTACGACGGGGATCAAATGGCTGTTCATTTACCATTGTCAGTCGCTGCTCAAAACGAAGCTAAAGAGCTTATGAGCGCGACAAACAACCTTTTAAAACCTGCTGATGGAGCTCCGGTTCTTAGTATTGGACAGGATGTTGTTTTAGGTAATTATTACCTTACATACGAAAAGCCAGGAGCTCAAACAAAAAATGTTAAGTCTTACAGTTCTGTTTATGAAGCCGAGATGGCATATGATAATGGAAATCTTCAATTGCAAAGCCCAATACGCGTATTTTTCCGTGGACAAATTCGTGAAACCACTTTGGGTCGAGTCTTCTTTAATGATATTTTACCCGAAGATTTTGAATTTAATAACAACACTCAGAACAAAAAACAGTTAAAGCGTGTTTTGGCAAAAATCTTTAACGATTATGACGCTAAAACAACCGCAAAAACTGCTGACAAGATGAAAGGTTTAGCATTTAGATTTGCGACCATAGCTGCTGTGTCGACCGGCAAGGATGACTATATACAATTCGACGAAACTCATGAATTTGTTGCTGAAGGTGATGCAAAAACTGCTCTTATTGCTGAACAGTTTGATCAGGGTTTAATCACTGAGGAAGAACGATATAGTTTAACTATTGCCGCTTGGCGTTCAGTTGATCGCAAAATTGCTGATTTCTTAAAGTCTAAACTTAAAGATATGGATACAAGCATTAGTGTCATGGTTAACTCTGGAGCTCGTGGCGATATTTCAAATGTCAAATGGGCATCCGCTATGATTGGTATCGTTGTGGATTCAAACAACCTCGAGATCGAGCTAGCTATTCGTTCTAACTATAAGGATGGGTTAAGTTCACTAGAACAATTTGTTGCTACTCGAGGCGCGCGCAAAGGACTAATTGACACCGCCCTAAAAACTGCCGACGCGGGTTATTTAACCCGTCGTTTGGTCGATGTGTCTCAGGACGTGTTCACGGTTGAAGATGCCGACGACGATGATGACGGGTTCGCTATTTATAGAAGCGAGTCTGAGATTACGATGATCAGTTTTGGTAACAGGTTGATTGGACGATTTACATGCGATGAAGTTCCTGGTTATATTGATGCTGATCAAATCATTACAAGGGATGTCGCATTGGCGATTGAAGCAGATGAAACCATCGATAGTGTTAAAATTCAATCAGTTCTTTCGACAAAAAATTTACGTGGAATCCCAAGGAAAAGCTATGGAATTGATATGGCAACCGGGTATATTGTTGATAAAGCGCAACCAGTTGGTGTTATCGCCGCGCAATCTGTTGGTGAGCCTGGTACGCAGTTAACACTTAAGACTTTCCATAAAGGCGGTGAGGCCGGTGGTGATATTACCCAAGGTTTGCCTCGTGTTGAAGAATTGTTTGAAGCTAGAACTCCAAAAGGACAAGCTCACATAAGCGAGGTTTCCGGCTTGGTTGACATTTGGGAAGATGGGAAAAAATACGTTGTTCAAGTTACTCCAGAAGCAGGGCATGTTGAGCGAATTGCCCTAGAGGGTCGTACGGTAATTGTTAAATCCGGTAGTAACATAAAAGTAGGAGACGTGCTCGCAACCGGCGAAAGCGAAACCAAGCCAATTACTGCGTTATTTGACGGTGTAATAGAAGTTGCAGGGGATACATTGATACTTGCTGCAAATGCAAGCTCACCAGTTAGATATGACATCCCGGTAAGTGCTCAATTAGTAGTCACGGCGGGGGATACTATCGAAGCTGGAGACAGGCTAACGTCTGGTTCGCTAAATCTTCACGATTTAATGCGCCTGAAGGGTACTGAAGTTACACAGCGATATATTATCAATGAAGTTCTTCGAATCTACTCAGCCCAAGGCCAAGATGTAGCCGATAAGCATTTAGAGATAATTGTTCGACAAATGTTTAGTCGGGTTCAAATTGAAGATCCCGGCGACAGCACGTTTGTTTCAGGGGATATTGTTTCAAAAGCATCTGTAGTTGAGGCAAATATCGAACTTGCCGAAGGCAAAAAAGAGCTTGTAAGCTATACTCAATTGTTACTGGGGATTACAAAAGTGTCGATTTGGTCAGATAGTTTCCTATCAGCCGCATCATTTCAGGATACAACCCGTGTTCTTATTAATGCAGCCATCAGTGGCCGCATCGACAGGCTGCACGGACTCAAAGAAAATGTGATTATTGGACGAAAAATTCCAGTTGGGACAGGGGCAAAAGGTTACAAAAATGAAGAAATGGATGATAAAATAGAGCAAGAAATTGCTGAAAATATTGAATTAGCTATCTAGTTATTAATCCTATTCCCTCTTGTACTTTTTAAGCCAATCAGTTATAATCACCTATGAGTTTACTCTTATTAGACAAACGATTAGTTTAAGCGTGTATAAAATTGCTTGGGCTAATAAGAACGACACAGATGGAGCATGCTGAGTTCAATCTGTAAAATTAGTAGATGGTAAATAGTAAATAGTAGGTGGAGGGAAAACTTCCGCCATGAATGAATTGAAATTTACCACATACCACCTACTATATACCAACTACAAAATAACGGAGTTATTAAAAAATGCCAACGATTAATCAATTAGTGCGTAAACCGCGCAAAATTGCAAGAAAAAAATCGAAATCTCCTGCGTTAGATAAAATCTATAACGCACTAAAAACTCATTATTATGAACAAAACAGCCCCTTAAAACGTGGGGTTTGTATTAGGGTAACAACCAAAACTCCTAAAAAGCCAAACTCAGCACTTCGTAAAGTGGCTCGAGTTCGGTTAACAAATCAGCAAGAGGTTTGGGCATATATTGGCGGCGAGGGTCATAATCTTCAAGAACACGCCGTTGTGCTTGTTCGTGGAGGGCGAGTCCCCGATCTTCCTGGCGTAAGGTACCATATTGTTCGTGGAGCACTTGATTTGCAAGGCGTTGAAAAACGTCAGAGGGGTCGTTCTAAATACGGCACCAAAAAGGAGAACAAATAATGCCCAGGAAAGTAACCGTAAGCCTACAACGAATAATCTTACCTGATCGCAAGTACCAGAGCGTGTTAGTTCAACGTCTAATCAATAAATCAATGTTAGATGGGAAAAAATTACTTGCTGAGCGCTCAGTTTATGGAGCCTTAGAAATTGCAGCTAAAAAGTTAAAAAACGAAAATCCGCTTGAGGTTTTTGAAAAAGCTTTAAAAAATATTGCACCAAACTTTGAAGTTAAATCTCGCCGTGTTGGCGGCTCTAATTACCAAATTCCATTTCCTATTCAAGGCCATCGACAACTTCATTATGCCTTTAGTTGGTTGGTTCAATCAGCTAGAGCTCGTCATGGGGCATCGTATCCACAATGTTTAGCGCTGGAAATTGTTGATGCTTACAATGAAGCAGGTGGTGCATTTAAGAAGAAGGAAGATACACATAAGATGGCTGAAGCTAACCGTGCGTTTGCACATTTTGCTCGTTCATAAGTAAAATATTTTAATGACTTCGCAAAATAGCGGAAGGACAACATAATAATGGCAGAAAAACATGTTCCACTAAAAGACCTGCGCAACATCGGTATTATTGCACATATTGACGCTGGCAAAACAACTGTGACAGAAGGTGTTTTATATCGAACTGGGCTTGCTCATAAAATCGGAGTAGTTCATGAAGGCGAGACAACAACAGATTGGATGGAACAAGAACGTGAGCGTGGGATTACGATAACGTCTGCTGCTGTAACGACATTTTGGCGAGATCACAAGATCAATATTATAGATACTCCTGGACACATTGACTTTACGGCCGAAGTAGAACGTTCACTGCGCGTGCTAGACGGCGCTGTGGTCGTGTTTGACGGGAAAATGGGTGTAGAGGCTCAATCTGAAACAGTCTGGCGTCAGGCCAATAAATATAACGTGCCGAGGGTGTGTTTTATCAATAAAATTAACCAAACCGGCGGAGATTTCTATAAATCACTTGATAGTATTCATAAGCGATTGACAAAAAATGCCCTTCCAATACATCTTCCAATTGGCTTCGAAAAAGACATTAACGGTGTAGTTGATTTAATTGATATGAAATCCTATACATACACAGATTACGCAGATCATCAGTTGGTTGTTGGTGAAATTCCAGCAGATATGTTAGATAAAGCAAAAAATGCTAGAAGTTTACTAGTAGAAGCAGCTGTAGAAGCTGATGATACCTTATTTGAAAAGTATCTTGAAAGTGGTGAAGAGTCTATTACAATCGATGAACTAAAAGTTGCACTTCGAAAACGCGTACTTGCTGGTGATTTTTATCTTGTTACTGGTGGTGATGGACGTGGTGTGATTGTTGAAAAAGTTTTAGATTTGGGAGTAGATTATCTTCCTTCACCACTGGACGTCGATGCGATTTGGGGTCAAAACCCAAAAACGGGCGACGAGGTTGAACGTAAACCAGACGAAAAAGAACCTCTTGCAGGTTTAGCATTCAAGGTCGCGACCGATCCATTCGTAGGTAAATTGATTTTTGTTCGTGTTTACAGCGGAGTAATGACAGCTGGTTCATATGTTTTAAACACCACAACCGGCAATAAAGAACGTGTTGGGCGCACTGTTCGTATGCATGCCGATAAGCGTGTGGATATTGAATTTATTAGTGCAGGTGACATCGCAGCTGT
>CAZHFQ010000032.1:0-6804 GCA_964531915.1 uncultured Saccharimonas sp. (SeqCode)
ATCATTTTGAAGTGTTTTGAAGTCCGCGTTACCAAATAATACCCCTGTGACACGTTCAACGGCCTCTGTACGGCCGATTCCATGCACAAGGGCAGTCACCTCGTGTGCAAGGGTTTTTTGTGCCATGCGAGCTTCTGGACTGTTTTTAACTTGTTCAGCAAGTCCATCAATCTGTGGTTTTGGTAATAAAGTATATATTTTCAAGTAATCAATTACTCCGGCGTCATCGGTATTCAACCAGAATTGATAAAATTTATAGACACTGGTTTTATTTTCGTCCAGCCAAACAGCTCCATCCTCAGTTTTACCAAATTTTGCGCCAGTAGTTTTATTAAATATGAGTGGCATCGAGAAAACATTAGCCTCTTTACCCGTCATGCGACGAATTAAATCGACACCAGCTACCGAATTACCCCATTGGTCTGCACCACAAACTTGAAGCGTAACGCCATGTTCTTTAAATAAATGTACAAAATCATAACCTTGGATTAAAGAATAGCTAAATTCGCAATAGCTGATTCCATCTCCTTCTTCACCTAGACGCGTTTTAATAAACTCACGCCCAAGCATCTGACTCATTGGAACGTGTTTGCCGACATTTCTTAAAAAATCGAGGTAGTTTATATCTTTAAACCAGTCATAATTATCAACCAAGATAAAATCCTTGCCCTCAAATACTTTTTTGTATTCGGCTGCAATACCTACCTTGTTTTTTGCTATTTCTTCTAGTGTTTTTTGACTTCGTTCATCGGATTTTCCGTCTGGGTCACCAATTAATCCGGTGGCACCACCGACAAGTAAAAACGCTTTATGACCATGTTCGATAAACTGCCGAACCATCATAGTCACAGCCAGATTCCCAATAGTCATACTACTGGCACTTGGATCAACCCCTAAATAAAATGAAATAGGTTCACCATCAAGTACTGAAATATCTTGGTTTGTAGTCTGATTAATAAAACCGCGCCATGTAAGTTCTTCGGAAAGTTTCATTTTGTCTCCATTATTTATTTTTAACTTCATCTGGTAGTATAACAAAAGTTTATTATTGATGCACATATAATTATATGGCAGAAAAATATGGGACGAAAACTAACAAAGTGCTATAATGGAACAATTAAAGCTTATGGGGAATTAATTACGTGTCTAGAAAATCGAAAAAGTCGCGCAATCTGAGTTTGTATTCAAATTTGTCACATTCACATCGAACAAAAAAAGATATAAACGCCAGAAAACATGCTCAATATTTAGCATCTCTTCCTAAACACCCCGTTAAACGCTTTTTTTATAGATTAAATCCGAAAAATGCCTACAAATACTGGTCAAGTCGACAAGGTGCGGTTATGGCGCTTAAGATTGCCGGGGTCAGTTTACTTGCTTTTTGTTTGCTTATCGGAGGTCTTTTTATTTTCTTTCGCAAAGACCTCGACGCAATTAGACCTGGTGAATTATCAAAACGAGTCCAGACAACCGCTACTACCTACCTAGACCGAAATGGGAAAGTTTTGTGGGTTGATAAGGGTGAAGGTAATTATAAGCTAGTTGTTGATGATAGTGGACTCAATGATTATATTAAAAACGCGACCGTTGCCATCGAAGACAAAGACTTTTATAAACACGGAGGCATCAGTGCGACTGGTTTAATCAGAGCAGTGTTTAATAATATAGGTGGTGGAAGCACACAGGGTGGTTCGACCTTGACCCAACAACTCGTTAAACAAGTTTTCTTTGCCGATCAGGCTCAACAAAGAGGCCTCAGTGGGATACCACGCAAAATCAAAGAGATAATTCTATCAATTGAAGTCGAACGAATGTATAACAAGAACCAAATTCTTGACTTATATTTGAACGAGTCTCCCTATGGAGGTCGCAGAAACGGCGTCGAGTCTGCCTCACAAACTTATTTTGGAAAATCAGCAAAAAAACTGAAAATTGCAGAAGCTGCACTTCTTGCTTCTATACCCCAAAACCCTTCTATCTATAATCCTTATAACATAGCCGGTCATAAGGCTTTGATAGAACGCCAACACACAGTACTGAACAACATGGCAGATCAGGGGTATATCACCAAAAAACAGGCGGATGATGCAAAAAAATACCCAATCCTTGACAATATAATCCCAGAAGCCGACCAATACAAAAACATTCGAGCTCCTCATTTTGTACAGATGGTTCGAGCCGAGCTTGAAAGTAGTTTAGGAAAAGCAACTGTTGGTAAGGGAGGTTTGGTAGTTAAAACCACACTTGACATTAGAATTCAGACGAAACTAGAAGAAGCAATGAACGATATGTTTAATTCCTATGTCCCCGCGTACGCTGGGTTCTCTAATGGTGCTGGTACAGTCGAAGATACAAAAACCGGACAAATCGTGGCTCTTCTTGGGAGCCGTGATTTTAACTATCCTGGCTATGGTCAAGATAACGCAGCTGTGGCTTACCTCCAGCCAGGTTCATCAATAAAACCACTTGTTTATACTCAACTCTTCCAGAAAAAATCAACTGGACAAGCGAATTATGGAAGTGGTTCAATCCTAAAAGATGAAAATATTGATTCAATCTACGGGGCTCCATTATTTAATGCTGACCGCAGATTCATGGGTAATATTACCGCCAGAACCGCTCTTGCTACTTCGCGAAATATTCCAGCCGTAAAAGCCATGTACATATCTGGTGTTAAACCTACAATTGATGAAATCCGAAAAATGGGCGCAACAAGTTATTGTACCCAGGGCGACGAAGTTAATGTCGGACTGGCAGCAGCTATTGGTGGTTGTGGTGTCAAACAAGTCGATTTAGTAAATGCTTATGCTTCGATTGCACGCCAGGGTGTCTATAAAAAACAGTCTACAGTATTAGAGGTAAAAAACAATGCCGGCGAAACACTCAAAAAATGGACCAATCCCG
Organism: uncultured Saccharimonas sp. (SeqCode); assembly: GCA_964531915.1. GTDB lineage: Bacteria > Patescibacteriota > Saccharimonadia > Saccharimonadales > Saccharimonadaceae > UBA1547. The sequence goes on from CAZHFQ010000032.1 coordinate 2,905, forward strand.
CAGGCGTTAAAGTAATAGACCCTCAATCTGCTTATATTGTAAGTAATATTCTAAATGACGATAACGCCCGCGCTCCACTTGATGGTTATCACGCATTAGGCATGGAAATTCCAGGAGTTACGACCGCTACAAAAACCGGTACCTCTGATAAGGGAGGAAACGCCAAAGATATTTGGATGGCAAGCTATAGCCCAGCTCTTACGATGGCCGTTTGGCTTGGTAACTCTGACGCAACTATCCTAACGCACGGTACATCTTCTATACCCGGTTCAATTATCGCGAAAGTTATGGAATATGCCCATAAGGACGTTTATGCAAAAGAAGGTCTTTGGAAAACTGGCGATTGGTACAAACAACCTGCCGGAATACAGGTTGTCGGCAAAGAAGTATATCCATCATGGTGGAATAAGACCCAAGGAAAAACAAACGCTACTTTAGTATTTGATAAGGTTTCTAAAAAGAAAGCAACTAGCCTTACTCCAGACGGAGCTAAAATCACAATTAATGTTGTAAAGATGATTGACCCAGTAACAAAAAAGCCTATATACATTGCTCCGGACGGTTATGATGCTAGTAAGGATGACGATGCACATAAAAGCTCAGACAAAAAACCAAATGTTTCTGTTTCATGGAACCAAATCTCGGACAATATTTATTCAATTGTTGTATCCGTTAAGTCAGGAACATTTTCGATAACAGACATAAAGGTGAATATAGGCGGTTCAATTAAAAGCTTAAAAGGCTCTGGGTCATTCACATATACCGTTAAACCGTCTGACAAACAAAAATCTCTGTCAGCAACTGTCACAGATAGTGGTTACTATACCGGCACTGGGGCTAGCTCTAAAATCCCTGCATACTCGTCACCACCACCCGAACCAGTGGATTAATTACAGTCTGATCTATTGATTGTTTACTAAATTAATTAAATCTTGTTCTTTTTGAGTCGATTTGTTTTTGTAATTTTTATTATAATTCGTACGTTTTTCTGACTGACGATTATTATTGTTTTTTGGATAGTCGATAGATTTTGAGACGTTCGTATTTGAGTTCTTTTTCTGAGGACTATGAGCACTATTTTTTTTGTATGGTTGTTTTGAGAAAGTATTGGTGGTTTTGTCTTCAACAAGTTTTGCAAACATCATTTTACCAGCTGCTGTCTGTAGGCTTCGAATAAATTCAATCTCAACCGTTTGGCCAATCAATTTATTAGCATGCTCAACAACGACCATTGTACCATCAGTCAAATGCCCAACAGCTTGATGTGAATCTTGCCCTTTTTGGGTAAGTTCTATAAGCATTTTCTCGCCAGGCAAATATGCCATCCTAAGGCTCATGGCTAAATCATTAACATTAAGCACATCGATATTTTCAACTTGGGCAACTTTATTTAGATTATAGTCAATAGTGCAAATCGATCCCTGATACTTTTTAGCAAGTTTTAATAGCCTTTCGTCAACACCCTCTTCGGCCTTACTACCATCTTGAAATATTTCGACATTAATTTTTGAAATATTTTGTAATTCAGATACAATATCCAAACCGTGTCGCGCCCGAGAACGTTTTTCGTTATCGGCGTTGTCTGCTAAAAATTGAAGTTCACCAATGACAGTTCTTGGGATACTTAATGTCCCATTTATAAATCCAGAATTTGCCACTGCTATAATTCTGCCGTCGATAAGAACGGACGTGTCAACAAAAATTGGTTTGTTTTCCTTTTTATGTGACAGTTTTTTTGTATTAACGGCCACTAAATACGTTACTTCTGCGATAATAACCAGAAGAAATACTATTAATATAATTTCCATAATTTTTCCTTACTTTTGCAAATAGTCAATGAGGGCTGTCCTAAGATCACTGACTCCTTTAATAAATGAATTCTTTTTGCTCCCTTTCGGGGCAATTGCTTGACTAAAACCAAGCTTTTTAGCTTCTGCAACTCTACGGTCAGAGGACATGACTGACCGAATTTCACCACCAAGCCCTACCTCACCAAAAACAACGATACCATCATCAATCCTTCGTGATGCCGCTGCGCTGGCAATAGCCATACATACTGCTAAATCTGAAGCTTGGTCATTTAATTTTAAACCGCCTACTACATTTATATAAATATCTTTATCAGATAAATTCAGTTTAGTTCGGCGTTCTAAAACTGCAATTAATAAATTAAGTCTGTTTAAATCAAACCCACTAGCAGTACGTTTAGGATACCCGAAACTAGTTGGATTAACAAGGGCTTGAATTTCAACTAAAAGTGGTCGAGTACCCTCAATAGTAGCAAGAACCACTGAGCCGTCTGTATTTTGCCTCTCAGCAAGAAGTGCCGCTGAAGGATTCTTAACTAAATTTAGTCCACTTTCACGCATTTCGAATATAGCCGCTTCGTTGGTCGAACCAAAACGATTTTTCGCAGCTCGAACAATTTTAAAACCACCATATCTATCACCTTCAAGCTGCAAAACAACATCAACTAAATGCTCGAGTACTTTTGGTCCAGCAATACTTCCTTCTTTCGTGACATGGCCAACCAAAACAACTGCTGCACCAGATTGCTTGGCTGCACGAATAATAACATTGCTACTGTTTGTAATTTGCGACACAGTACCAGGCGCAGATGTAATTTCATCAAGCGCCAAAGTTTGAATCGAGTCGATTATTACTAATCTATATTCACCTAAACGAATGGTTGCGGCAATATCATCAGCACTTGTACTTGAGGCAAAGCTTATCTGTTCACTTTTTTCTGCCCCCAGCCTAAGAGCGCGGAGTTTGACCTGACTAGCAGATTCTTCGCCACTTGCGTACAGTACAGGCACACTACGGGCAACATTGGCTGATACCTGTAAAAGTAGTGTGCTCTTACCAATACCGGGCTGTCCGGCCATTAAAATAACACTACCAGGTAAGATTCCACCACCAAGCACTTCATTTAAATCACTAAACCCCGTTAAAATTCTCTGAGCACCTTCTCGGCTTGAAATCGAGCTCATTGTCTGAACATCCAATACCTTCCCCGTATTACCGCTCCTGGCAACTACAGATTTTCCGCTCGATACAGCCACCTGTTCAACTAATGTGTTCCATTCCCCACAATTATCACACTTGCCAATCCACTTTGGATAAATAGCTCCACAATTTTGACATACAAACTGAGTTTTTGACTTTACCATTAGCCCTAGTATAACCTATAATTCCGGCGATGACACAAGCGTACTATTTATTGAATCGTATAGCTTTTTAGATTCAGTCGCAAGTGAGTTATATTCATTTAACTTTAATTGATAGTTTGATATCTCGTTTTTAATTTTTAACCGGAATGTCTCAAGCCCAGATACTCTTTTGGTAAGAGCTAATCTTTCATTGTCGAATTGTGATTGTGAAGAAAAATCTCCGCTAGCAGCTCGAGAGTTAAATACTGCGATGTCCTTGTTTAACTGAGCAGCACTGGAGTTGTATTCTTTGGTGTCGGATGAAATAACTTTTGATAACGAATCTAGTTGAGTAGATAGTTTGTCGGCCTGGGTTTTAAGAGATTTAAAAACACCACTATACTTAGTATCTAACTCAACGACGGATTGGCGATTAGAAAAGTATTGACTATAATATTTTTCAAGTTCTGGACTAATATTTGCAACCTCTGTTCCAATTATCGAATGTAGCTCGTTGTCACGCTGACCTGGTTCTGCAGTCTCATAAAAGGCTAATAAATCAGAATAGTATTTATTACCAGAAAGCTTTTTGTATTCGGTTTCAATTAGTTTATCGACTTTTACTTTATCTCCATCGGTAAGTCGTGCATATATCGCATGTAAAGTTTCGTGGGCTGCAGTTACTTCACTTATCCCATCAAGTTTTTTGTCATCCACAAGATAAATATGTATTTTTGATTCGCTATAA
>CAZHFQ010000033.1:0-6468 GCA_964531915.1 uncultured Saccharimonas sp. (SeqCode)
AACTGCAAGGCCTGTTCCATCTCGGCCGAAGTCATATGAACCCCCGCTACAACTGGGCATTCAAGCCCAGAAATCCACGCATTATATTTGTCGCGATTAAACTCATTAAGTCTTGAGAATGGATATTTGTATTTAAGAGGATTTGCCATCGACCAATCATCTATATACCGTCCCCAGAAAGTGTTTCCTAAAAAAAGAACATTCGATGTAATGGTCTTAGGTTGTGGAGGTTGCGTTTGTTTAGTGCTGGATTTTGTTTGATTGTCAGATGAGGGTGCACTTGTTTCAATGGACCACACCAACACCACAATGGCTGCACAAAAAAGAATCAATATTATAACAAAGATAACCAGCCAAATTCGTCGATGATTTTGACGTTTTATGCTCCGCATAGTGATTTCATTGTAGCACTATTTTAGTTTTGTTAGATAATATTGGAGTTCCTCGATACTCCCCCTAATATCATCAAGTGCACGATGTACACCCCGTTTAGCAAAGCTTTTTTTGAATTTTCCCTCAAACACAACTTTCCAAGCACTCACATCCAACATTCGATAATGTAACTTACTGTTAAGTTTCGGCCAATTTGCAATAATAAAACGCCTGTCAACATGCACAGAGCTTCCCCCCAGTAAGACTGGCACTCTTGGTTTGAAGTTTTTATTAACAAATCTAATTAATTCTTTCTCAATTTTTCCGAGCGTCTTACCACTGCTATTTTGTTTTAATAACCCGTCTCTTGCTTCTGGCTGATTATCCCAATACGACACATAGTAAGTCATCCTGTTTTTTATATATGAGACTTTATTTTTTACCACTCCATGATAAGTATCAATTTCTTTAAAATCCCAATCAGTTACAACTGCCGCCACTTCTAAAATTACGTCATCCTCAAGGGACAACCCACTTAACTCTAAATCAACCCACAAAATCCGTTCTTGTGGTAAATTTAGTAGTTTTCTATCCATATTCTAACTTTTCTTTTTATCTATTTTGTCGAATCGAAGCAAGCGAATTATAAAGTAAATTACAATCGCAATAACTAAAAAGTTAATGAAATCATTTAAAAAGACACCGTAGTGTAAAACGGCTTGCTTGCCGCTGCTGACACTGCCGAAAGACCAAACAAGACCTTTAATTCCTTCGGCCGAACCAAGCAACAGCCCAAGCGGCGGCATGACTACATTATCAACCAATGACTTCACTAGAATGCTGGTTGCTCCACCTAATACTAAACCAACGGCTAGCCCAACGACGCCCTGGGTTCGTATGAAATCTAAAAATTCTTTCATCTGAGACCCCCCAACTTTGACAATTGTTTTTGGCGCTACATTAGCTTTTTGAGCAGCTTTTACTATTTTCGCTTTACGAACTGTTTTCTTTTCTGGATCTGGCATACTAACTCCTTATATATTCGTATTATTACATACTTTCTGGCACTTCGATACCAAGAAGGTTTAATCCATGGGTAAATATCTGACTTACTTTCATTAATATTCCTAACCTAGCTTGTTTTTGCTCATCAGTAACATCCTTCGTAGCAACTGGAGTGGACTCGTAGTATCGGTTCAACTCTCTTGCAAATTCGTATAGGTATGTAGCGATTTTGTGAGGTTCATAATCACGCACTGATAACTTGATAACCTCTGGGTACTCAAATATTTTTAGAATGATATTTTTTTCAGATTCATAATCATAATCACTTGATCCCAACTGAGAAGTTGGGTTATCTTTCAATATTTTATTAACTCGAACAGCTGCATACTGTATGTATGGGCCACTAAAACCCGAAAGCGAAAAAATACTATCCCAGCTGAACAAAACATTAGTCCTTCTATCGGATATAAAATCGTTAAATTTTATTGCACCAAGGGCAACTTTTTTAATGTCGTCGTCGGAAACATTTCTCCCTTTAACTATTTCGCTCGCCTTTGCTTCGGCTTGGTCTAATAGCTCTTCCATTAGGACAACGCCCTTACGACTGCTCATTTTTTCAATAGTGCCGTCTTCGTTAACTTGGTTAATCATACCGAACCATAGATGTATGAGTTCGGTTTTTACACCAAGTTTTTTGGCCATTGCAAATATCTGAGAGAAATAAAACTGCTGTTCACCACCAACAGCGTAAATTACACATTCTGGATGCCAAGTTTCCTCGCGGTATAATACTGTTGCTAAATCAGTTGTTGAATATAACGAAGCCCCATTTGATTTTTGTAATAAAAGATGTACGTCAATACCATAATCCTCAAGCGGTATAATTACCGAACCGTCTTCGTTTTTAATCGCGATATCTTTAGAGATTAGGTCTTGGACTGCCGCTTTGCCTTTTGATGCAAAAAATGTCTCACCAAGTTCATAATCTGTCGAAATTTTTAAACGTCCCATAATCCCATGAATGTGGTTCAAGCTAATTTCATTAAAACGTTTGCTATAATTAACAGCTTCTTCGTCACCATTTTCATATTTGATAAGCCATTGCTGCACTTGATCTGCAAGTTCCGTTTCCCCCTTAGACTCTTCGTCCTTTAAAGCTTTTTTTGTCTTTATATAGACTTCGCCAAGTTCGTACACCCCTCTATCGGCAAGTTTTTCGTCGCTACTGAACTTTAAAAAACCAACAATCCAAATACCAAGTGGAGCACCGTAGTCGCCCAAGTGATTGTCTGTAATTACCTTCCAGCCATTGGCTTCTAACAGCTTCTTAACTGCCCATCCCTGATTACCGGAACGCAAATGCCCAATACTATATGGCTTTGCCATATTGTTTGATGGGTATTCGACAATAGCAGTCTTTCCATCACCATCCTTACTTTCACCAAAATGCGGACTCCATTCTTTACTTAATAAAGTTTCCAGACTTTTTGCAGAAATTCTGACATTGATAAATCCAGGTCCGGCAATTGATACTTCTGAAAAATCATCCGTTTCACGTAATTTATCAACTAGTTGTTCAGCAATTTCGCGCGGATTTTTACCCAGCGATTTTGCCAGTTGCATGACAACATTTGTCGCAAAATCCCCAAACTGCGAGTCTGGACGACTTAGTTGGACATCTTGGTCAACATCAAAAAGTTGCTTGACTGCATCACTAATTACTTCAGATGTTTTATCCATTGGTTTTCATTATATCAAAGATGTGCAGAACCCGTTTGACAGACTGTTATTTTGTTTGGTATGTTTATTATTAAATATGTTTCCCAATACTCTCAATCGCCAAAATAAATGCACCCATGCGCAGGTCCGTATTCGATTTTTTTGCAGCTTCATAAACTTTTTCTGCCGCTGTCACCATCAATGGTTGCAGTTTGCCAAAGACCTTTTCCCTAGTCCAGTGTTCGTTTTTCAAATTCTGATCCCACTCGAAATACGAAACTGCTACACCACCGGAATTTGCCAGAATGTCTGGAATAACCGAGATATTCTTTCTAAAAAAGAACTTATCCGCAACTGAATCAATTGGACCGTTCGCAAGTTCTAAAATAGCTTTTGCTTTAATTTTATCTACGTTAGACTCAGTGATAACATTTTCGAATGCAGCAGGGATGAGTAAGTCACATTCCGTTTCAAGCAATTCTTCATTTGTAATATCCTTGCATCCTTGATTCTCATTACTAAAACCAAATACTGAACCTGTGTCTTTTTTGTGCTGCATTAATTTTTCGACATCAAGTCCATCCTGGTTACACACACCACTTTTCGAATCTGATACTGCAATAACGTTGTGCCCTGCATTTTTCCAAATAAGTGCTGCATTCGCCCCGGCATTCCCGAATCCTTGGATTACCACGTTACATTTTTTGTCCAGCCCTAGCTTTGTTTTTAAGGCTTCAAATGCATAGAATCCCCCCTGAGCAGTTGCCGTATCACGACCAGGCGAGCCACCCTTATCTATCGGCTTGCCTGTTATAACCGCCCCAGTTTTATCCGAAGTAATTTTTTCAAATTCATCCGCCATCCACGCCATTATTTCTGAAGTTGTGTTTACGTCAGGGGCGGGAACATCTTTGTGTGGACCCAAAATATCCGAAAGTTTTTGCACCCAACCTCTTGAGAGTCGTTCCAATTCACCTTTTGATAATAGCTTTGGGTCAACCGTGATTCCGCCCTTCCCGCCCCCCATTGGGATTCCAATTACCGCACACTTTAGCACCATCCAAAACGCCAAGGCTTTTACCTCATTAGTATCTGTGTTTGGATGAAATCTAATCCCTCCTTTGTAAGGACCGAAGGTATTATTGTACTCAACTCGATAACCTTCAAATATTTTAAGGGTGCCGCTATCCATTTCTACTGGTATAGAAACCCTAATATCTCTATCTGGTTGCCTTAGCCTTGAAATAAATTCACTATCAAAATCTTTTATTTTTGCAACTTTATCCAGCTGCGTCATTGCATTCGAAAACGGATCTTGCATGTTTATATAATTCCTACCTTCCAATTATTTTTTCCTTGCTAAACAAGCTTTTATTATACCAACAAAAAGTGGATGCGGCCTAGTTGGTCGTGAACGAAATTCAGGATGAGCCTGGGTGGCGATAAAGAAGTCGTTGCCAGGTGCTTCCACAAATTCAACCAACTTCCCGTCTGGTGACAGCCCACTTACAATCAGACCTCCACTATTAATTTCCTTCAAATATTTCTGGTTTACTTCATACCTGTGTCGATGTCGTTCAATAATGTCTAGCTTTTTGTAAATTCTTGCCGCCAAGCTGCCTTCCTTTAGTTTTGCTGGATAATCCCCCAATCGCAAAGTCCCACCTGTCGACTCCTTACCTTGTTGACCTTCCATAATATAAACCACATTTTTTTCACATTTCGGATTAAACTCCGTACTATGTGAGTCGTTATGACCGGCTTTTCTAGCCGCTGCTATAACCGCAACCTGAAGCCCCAAACAAAGTCCCAAATATGGCACATTATTATCCAGCGCATACCTTGCCGCAGCAATTTTACCATCAGCCCCACGAAGACCAAAACCACCAGGAACCACTAGTGCATCAACTTGTTTAAAATCCTTTCTACTAGCCGTTTCGGCACTAATCCAACGAATTTCAATGCCAACTTTTTCATGCCATGCTGCTGCTTTTAAAGCCTCAACTACTGACATATAGGTATCCTCATTATCAATATATTTGGCAACCAGACCGACTATTACTGTCTGTCTAGGCTTTTGGGATTGATTTTTTATAATCTTTTCCCAAGCCGATAAATCTGGTTCATTTTTAAGCCCCGAAAAATTAGACAACAACTTGCTTATGCTGCTTTTTGCCAGTAATAATGGAACACGATAAACAGTGTCGGCGTTTGGCATCATCAACACGTTTTCCTCAGCCACACCACCAAACAAGCTAATTTTTTGGGCTATACTTTTTGGAGCAGGATTATCAGAACGGACAACAACCGCATCAGGTACAACCCCAAATCCACGTAAATCATTTAGGGCATTTTGAGCTGGTTTTGATTTAAACTCTTTGCTGGTTTCAATAAATGGCACATAAACAACATGTATGAACAAACAATTTGCTCGACCAACCCGCTGTGAAAATTCACGAATCGCTTCGATAAAACTAAGCCCTTCGTAATCACCTACTGTCCCGCCGATTTCAACGATATGAATATCACTTCCCTCAGCAGCCGCAATAATAGACCGTTGGATAGATTGGGTCAAATGAGGAACCAGTTGTACTGTCTTACCCCCAAACTTGCCTGCCCTCTCATCTGCAATTAAATCAAAAAAGAGCCTACCTGATAGCGTAGCACTCCTCTGGGTGAGCTCAATATCTAAAAATCTTTCATAATGGCCAAGGTCTAAGTCAGTTTCAGCCCCGTCGCGGGTCACAAAACATTCGCCGTGCTCTCTTGGATTCAAAAGACCCGCATCTACGTTAAGATATGGGTCACACTTTTGAATGGAAATTTTGGCTCCCTTAGCTTGTAACACGGCACCGATACTAGCCGCGGTAACGCCCTTCCCAACACCCGATAAAACACCTCCTGTTACAAAAATATATTTTTGTTTTTCTCCCATGTCCGTTTGCACCTCCATGGGGCTCCATTTTACCATATTCAGGTACTTTTACGCTATATCTAGCGTGTAATGTTGTTTATTATACGCTAATTATAGGGGGTGCATAAGCATTAATTCATATGAGTCACCGTCTTATTCTATTTATTTTAATGTAAATGATTTACATTAGTAACTTGTTCGACTATAATGGGTGGAATGAGTACAGCAACTATAACGCAGCGACAAACCAAATATTGCACAGCCATCGAGAAAAAACTCAAAACGCTGGGTCATGCAACTAACTTAGAGCTGTTAGATTCTTTACGCAAGTCCTTTCCTGAACTAAGTGCTACGACAGTTCACAGGGCAACAACCAGACTTGCCTCTCGTGGCATTATTTCGATTGCCCCACTTAAAAATGACGGGTCGATGCAGTACGATTCTAACAATAAACCGCA
>CAZHFQ010000034.1:0-6192 GCA_964531915.1 uncultured Saccharimonas sp. (SeqCode)
GTTATTAGAAAAGTTCGGCGATGGTCTGATTGTCCTCTCTGGTTGTGCGGGTGGTGAGGTAGCCAGGAACCTAAGAGATGATAATTATGAGGTGGCCAAAGATATTGCATTGTGGTATAAATCTGTTTTTAAAGATAGATATTACCTTGAAATGCAAAATCATGACTGGGAAGAGCAAATCAAGGTTAATAAATATTTACAGAAATTATCAAAAGAAATCGACGTTCCGTTAGTGATTAGTAACGACGGACATTATTTATTAAGCGAAGACAAGGAGGCACAAGAAATATTACTTTGTGTCGGAACGGGTGCATTTTTAACAGATACTGATCGGATGAGTTTCAGGGAGTTTGATCTGCACGTAACAGACCCAAAGGATATTATTGCGAAATGGGGCAAAGATTATCCTGAAGCTATCTTAAATACCAAAAGAATTGCCGAAAAATGTAATGTTAAATTAGAGCTTGGGTTGATGCTTATACCCAGGTTTCCTACACCGGCTGGTGAAAGTGAGAAGACGTATTTAGATAAGTTAGTCTTTCGGGGTCTTGCGTGGCGATATGGAGGGCTTAAACGCGATGAGACGACTGATTTATCGGTAAAGGGCGCTAAGAAACACATCCCAAAGAATGTTCTCGAACGTGCAGATTATGAATTGGGTGTTGTTGATAGAATGGCGTTCAATGGTTATTTTCTGATTGTTGCTGACTATATAAATTGGGGTAAAGATCAGGGAATTATTTTTGGACCCGGTCGTGGTAGCGGTGCGGGCTCGATATTGGCGTATGCCTTACGAATTACCGAACTTGATCCGTTAAAATACAATCTACTTTTCGAACGATTCTTAAATCCTGATCGTATCAGTATGCCTGATTTTGATATTGATATTCAGGACACTCGTCGTGACGAGGTTATCGCGTATTGTACTGAAAAATATGGGGCTGATCGTGTTGCTAACATTGTAACATTTGGTAGGATGGCGGCAAGGGCTGCGGTCAGAGATGTCGCTAGAGTATTACAAGTCCCATATGCAGAAGCTGACCGTTTTTCAAAAATGATACCACCACCATCACAAGGTAGACATATCCCTCTAAGTGTAAGTGTTGTTAATGATGTTGACCTGAAGCGTGAATATGAAACTAATCCTGTCGCTAAACAAGTTTTCGATTTTGCAATTAGACTTGAGGGTACAATTAGGTCACACGGTGTTCATGCTGCTGGCGTTGTGATTGCCCCTGATGATATTGTTAAATATGTACCTCTTGAAATGGCTCAAAAAGGTGTGGTCTCGACCCAATATCCAATGGGTCCGGTTGAAGATTTAGGTCTTCTTAAGATTGATTTCTTAGGTTTGTCTAATCTTACTACAATAAATAATGCCCTCCGCATTATTAAAAAAGTATACAAGACTGAAGTTGATTTAGATAATTTGCCACTTGATGATATTACTACCTACGAACTACTGCAAAGAGGAGATACTACAGGAGTGTTCCAGCTTGAATCAGCCGGTATGAAACGATACTTGCGTGAGCTTAAGCCTACGCAATTTGATGACATTATTGCAATGGTAGCACTATATCGACCCGGCCCAATGCAATTTATTAACAGTTTTATTAAACGAAAACATGGTAAAGAAAAAATCTCGTTTTTACATCCAAAATTTGAGAGTGCGCTATCGCCGACATATGGAATATTAGTTTATCAAGAGCAATTTATGCAAATTTCAAAGGATTTCGCAGGTTTTACCGGTGGTCAATCTGATACTCTTAGAAAAGCGGTTGGCAAAAAGAAGATGGATTTAATGCGTAAAATGAAAACTGAGTTTGTCGAAGGCGCTGTAAAACATAGTGAGGCCGATCCAAAACTTGCTGAAAAATTCTGGGCTCAGTTAGAAGAGTTTGCTAATTACTGCTTTAACAAATCACACGCTGCATGCTATGGGCTTATATCATATTGGACGGCCTATTTAAAAGCACATTATCCTGAGGCCTTTATGGCGGCACTTATGACAAGTGATCAAAATGATATCGATAGATTAGCGATTGAAATAAATGAATGTAAACATATGGGAATTACAGTATTGCCCCCAGATGTAAACGAAGGATTTGTTGAATTTGCAATTGTACCAGGGAAAAAAGAAATTAGATTTGGTATGGCTGCCGTAAAAGGTGTCGGTGTAGGCGCTGTTGAAGAAATACTAAGAACCCGAGATATTGATGGGAAGTTTAAAAACGTTGAGGATTTTGCAAAACGTGTAAATACCAGTCGTTTTAATAAAAAAGCATGGGATTCATTAATTAAATCAGGCGGATTTGACAGTCTTGGCAATCGCTCTGATCTATTATTTAATCTTGAAACCATGCAATCTTTTGCTAGTAAATTGCAAAAAGAGGCACTCAGCGGACAAACTGATTTGTTTGGTGGTCTTGATGACGTATCGCATATTCATCCAACAATGTCACTCCAGCCCTCACCGGTAAAACATTCCGACAGAGAACGTTTGGCGTGGGAAAGAGAATTAATGGGATTATATATCAGTGCTCACCCACTAGATAACTTTGATATCTATTTCGAAGAACAAACCGTACCAATTACACAAATAACACCAGAACATGACGGTAAAACCGTAACAGCTGGTGGTTTAATTTCGACAATACGTACAATTGTGACAAAGAGTGGATCAAAAATGGCGTTTGTTAGAGTTGAGGATAAAACTGGCGAAGCGGAAATAATTGTTTTTCCAAATCTATACGAAAAAATTGGTTCACAATTACTTCAAGATGCTGTAATCCGTATTAACGGAAAAATAAACAGCAAAGACCGTGATGGGAACGTAGGAACTGAAATTAAAATTATCGCAGATGAAATTCAGTTTATTACTGATCAAGAATTAAATGAATATAAATCCATTGGACGTAAAATGGATAAACCAAAAGAAACTGCTAAAAAAATCCAGACAAAGCGAGTAAAAACTATTGACCCCATCAAAGTCCCCGAAAAAACAGAAAAACCCCAGAAACTTTTCGTATACATAAAAGATCCCGATGACCATAAATCATTAATGTCACTTAAAAAAGTTTGCGGTGACTATATTGGTAATTCAGATGTTGTTTTGGTGCTTGGAGAGGGAAAAAAATCTGCTATTAAATTGCCATTTAAAATAGAAGCTTCAAAAAATCTTTTCTCAGAGCTTGCGGAACTACTGGGTGAAAAAAACGTTGTTCTCAAATAGACAGGGCATAAAGAGCGATCCCGGCAGCAACACTAACATTAAAAGACTCTTTTTTGCCGGTCATAGGAATTTCTATTAAATCATCACATATGTTTCGTAAATCGTTCGTTAATCCATGAACTTCCTCACCTAATATGATTGCAATTTTTTTCGGAACAATGTATTTATTTATTAAAGTACTACGCTTATCCTGTTCGAGTCCAACAATTCTGAAGCCTTCTTTTTTTATGGCTTTTAAGTTTATATTTGCATGATATTCAAACGGAACCATCGCCTCTGCCCCCAGAGCTGATTTATGTATTTGCCCAGTTAACTTTTCGACTAAATGCGGCAAGCGGACGTCATTTGGTAGTTTTGGGTATGGGCTATAGCCACTTATGACGATTTTTGAAACCCCAAAACCATCACAAGTTCTAAAAATAGACCCTATGTTATGGGTCGAGCGGACGTTATGGGCTATTACAACAATTTCTGGCATTATTGTCATTGTAACATTTTCAATAATTTATTTAAGGAAAAGTAATGTATACTTTCTCAGAGAACTGTGCCGTTAGGCAGCCGAACGCCACAGGCCGACAAAGTCGCCTGTAGAGCGTGTCGATGAGATGGTGTGCAGGACTTTTCCGCGCACAGAATGACTGTCTATATAAAAACCACAAGCAATTTGCTATAGTTATACGCATAGTGGATGAAGATAAAGTACAACAAGACCGTCGCGAATCAGATGAGCAGGCAACTGCTCAGCGCGCAGCTATTTTAGGTGTAAAATACCTGGATAGTCGTTCGATAGAGGCGACTTTGCCGCTTGTAAATGGTGTTATGGAAATTGAAACCATGCACAAAGATAGAATATTGCCATTGATTGGAGGAAATGAAAGCCAGACTTGGCAATTTGGCATCACAACACAAACACCGCAATCTTTTATTCGTGAGCTATCTGCAAAATATAACGATCAAGGACATAATATTGAATTTCTGCTAATAAGCGGTAGCGGCTACAGGGCGTTAATGGATCGGTATGACCCAGTTGTAAAGGTAGTTCATGATGACATCAAAATTGCAAAAGAAGGTGACAGTGATACTATATCAGAAGTTAGTAAGTCACTAAATTCGGTAGGTAGTGATGAAATTTTTGATTTTTTGATTGATCAGGCTGATAGGTTAGGGGCAAGTGATATCCATATCGAAAACCAGCGAACGCACATGAGGATTAGAATGCGTGTTGATGGGGTATTACATCCCGTGGCCGATATCGAAAATGAACGATATAGAGTGATTTTAGGAGCGTTAGCGTCAAGGGCGAACATATCAACTGCATCAACCGAACCACAATCTGGCCATATGCAAAAAGAAATAACTGGTAATGGCGCTACTCATTTGTTGAATATTCGTATTGAAATGGTTCCGACTATGTATGGTCAAGACGCAGTGTTGAGGTTATTTAACTTTGATGAATCAATGCTGAACTTGGATCATTTAGATATTGGTAAAGGCGAAAGGGTTCAAATTGACGAAATAATTAGTCATCCACGAGGAATGGTGCTGATGGTTGGTCCAACTGGTAGCGGAAAGTCCACGACCTTATACAGTATTATTAACGCGTTAAATGCCACTACACGTAAAATCATCACACTAGAAGACCCGATTGAATATGGGATTACAGGAATATCACAAATTCCTATTAATACGACAGATGGACATAGTTTTGCTGATGGTTTGCGGGCAGTTTTACGACTTGATCCAGATGTAGTAATGGTTGGCGAAATTCGAGACGCGGATACGGCAAAAACAGCGATTCAAGCTTCAATAACGGGTCATTTAGTCTTATCGAGCTTTCACGCTAATTCAACTGCAGCAGCATTTAGTCGTATGATTGATATGATAGGTGTAAATCCAATATTTAGTTCGTCAATTCGCCTACTTATAGCTCAACGTCTTGTCCGTCGTTTGGATGATGCCACAAAAGAAGAATACGAGCCGGACGAGGCAACAAAAAAATGGGTTCAAAACGCACTCAAAGACCTTCCAGACCATATCGAAAAACCAGATTTAACTAATTTTAAGCTATGGCGGCCGGTAGTTAGTGAAAAATCTCCTTTTGGGTTTTCAGGTAGAATTGTAATTATGGAACAGATGATTGTCGACGAAGATATACAGAAGTTTTTGCGTGGCGATGAGGCAGACATACATACAGAGATGATTGAAAAAGTTGCCAGAAAAAATGGGATGGTAACGTTACTGGAAAAAGGCGTACTCGCCGCCCTAAATGGCGAAACAACTCTCGAAGAAATCAATAGAGCGATTTAGCAGTTTTACCCCTTTCAAAGATAGAATTATTATGCTATAGTTGATAGCTGACTAAGCAATTATTAACGTAAAAGTGAGTTAAAGATGAGTTTTGAGTTGATAAAAAAAGTAAATGAGGCCCAAAAAAAGGCAAATGTTGTCGAGGTTCGCAGCGGCGATACCGTTCGTGTTCATCAAAAGATTAAAGAAGGGGCAAAAGAACGAATCCAGATTTTTGAAGGCGTCGTTATTCGTACCGACCGCAGGAATTCACACACCTCACGAATTACTGTTCGAAAAGTAGCAAGTGGAATTGGAGTAGAAAAAAGTTTTTTGATTCATAGCCCACTTGTTGAAAAAATTGAAGTTGTCAGGCGTGCTAAAGTCCGCCGTAATTTCCTAAGCTATCTGCGTAGCCGAAGCGGCAAAGGCGCACGACTAAAAAATCAGAATTTTGATCGTGAAAGCGTTAATGATGTTCGTGATGAGGCTGCAGAAGCCGAAGAGGCGCGACTTAAGGAACTTGCCAAAACAGAGGCTGAAGCCAAAGCCGCTGGAAAAGCAGTCGAAGAAGCAAAACTTGAAGCTTTGCAAGCTGAAGTTGAAGCCAGACACACCAAAGCCTAAAGATATTTATTATTGCGTGACGGAAAGGTTCGATTCCTCATAAGCCT
>CAZHFQ010000035.1:0-4616 GCA_964531915.1 uncultured Saccharimonas sp. (SeqCode)
AGATGTCACTATGTAGTCATAGTCTAGTTTAGAGTTAGTTATAGTTAGTGAGAAAGATTTAGGATTAGCTATATTGGAATAGATGTAGTTAGTATAGCTATTACCGTTACTTACCTTAAGACACTTATTGGTAGTTGTATCGGGTGAGGCATTACAGTCAGTTGAGATGGTAGTTGGATAGTTACTGTTTTCGGTTTGAAACATCTTTAGTTGGGTTGAGGCAGAGGTTAGATCTGATTACATAGATGCGACTACTGCCTGATTGGTTATACCTGTATAAGAAACAATGGTAATGGCAGCTAGGATGGCAATGATTACTATGACTATGAGGAGTTCGACAATTGTGAAGGCGGGATGAGTGTGCTTATTTGATATTTTAATATGAGTCAGCGAATAGCTTTTCATATGATTAGTATAACATTGTAAAAATACGATTTAACAATTATTGACATTTTTTATTATAATGCTTGAGTTTATCGCGTAAATCAGTCATACTATTGCCATAGTGAACCTTCGCAATTCGCCGTACGGCGAAGCGAAATAAGGAGAATAAACGACATGGCAACTGCAAAAAAGAAAACCGTAAAAAAAGCAGCACCTAAAAAAGCGAAGAAAAAAGTTCAATTTAAGTCATTCAAACTAAGTAATGAACCTGCACCGTTTATTTCATTTAGAGTTACAGAACAAACTGTTTATTGGTCAATTTTATTAATTATGATACTTGTTCTTGCACTTTGGGTACTATCGATTCAGGTAAATATCTCTGACATTCTAAACACCATTCAAACATTTTAATATACAAATACCATGTTTAATATCCCCGCAAATTTAAACGGGGATATTTTATTGGTCCAGGAAAAATACCTACATTCGAATTTCAGCGTCAACACCTGCAGGTAAACTGAGGTTTTGTAAACTATCAATTGTTTTTGGGGTTGCATTTGTAATATCAATTAAACGCTTGTGGACACGCATTTCAAAAGCTTCACCCCCTTTTTTATACACGTGAGGTGATTTTACAACCGTAAATGTACTTCGCCTTGTTGGAAGTGGGACTGGCCCTGAAACGCTTGCGCCAGTACGAATGGCTGTGTCAATTATTTGCTTTGCTGATTGGTCAATTACTTTGTAATCATACGCTTTAAGACGTATGCGGATACGTGGAGCTTGCTCTTTTGCTTTTTCAGCCATTTATTTTCCTTCTATGTGCTATACCGTAACCTACTCCGTATCGGATGATGCGGTCGTCATTGCGGGCGTATTATGAACCAGTTTTAATCTGTCACAAAGTAGTTCTCGATATGATTAGTTATTTCTTGGATAAGTATAACAGATTAAAATATTTATGTAAATTGATTATTATTAGTAATGGTGTCATCGATTATATTCATCTTCCTTCCAAGAATCAGCGGAGTTTTCGCTTGAAAAATGTATCTCAAATTTATTTGTTATAACCAATAGAAATTCCCATTCCGATTCCATGGCTGCGATCACCACGTGACCAACCCATTCTGATTTGACCAATAGCGCTGGTGTGTACGATTGCTAGAGCCGAACCACCTAAAATCTTTTTTCGACCGAGTTCTGGAATAATCATTGTCCCAAGGGGTATTGGATTTTTCTCACCCTTAATTCGATGTTGAAGCGCCAACACAGCATAACTGGTGACATCCAACGTGAACATGTCTATACCAGGATTGTCTGATTCGTATTGTTCGCGACTAATATTAAACGCGTCAATTTGCGTTTCTCTATCTTTTTTGTTGTCGTCTTTTTTAATATTATGATGATCATGTGGCATATCCACAAAATGTTCATATGGATACATAGGATTTTCACCATCACTTAATGCCAGACGTGACTGTCCAGACAATCCTAATATGTCTGTTTCGATTATTTTTCGCCTTCCAAGACCCGTTAGTAAATGGCTGATGTCTTTTGCTCCATGAGTCCAATGGGTTTTGTGCCAAACAGAAAAGCTTGGGTAATTTTGCCCGTCGTAATATGTATGACCATCCATCACGTCTAGTACTTTTCGAAGTTGGAAATCGTTTTCCACTGGCAGATGAATAAATGGTTCACCGGGGCGAGTTTGACCATTAATAAGTTGTTCGTAGTCGTGTGTCAGTACTTCAATTAGAATTTCGGGGTCACTAGCAATGTCAAGGCCAAGGATGGTGGCTGCTTCTACCGAAACGGCAACACATTCAGATACATTCACCTCTTTTAATTCTTCGCTCATTCGTTGATATATTCTATACTAATTACTAATTATGTCAAAATTATTATAAAAAATACCTCCATTCTCAGGAGGTATTTTTTTAGTTTCAAATCTGTTTTATTTGATAACTTTGGTTACAACACCGGCGCCAACCGTCTTACCACCTTCGCGAATGGCAAAGGTTAAACCTTTTTCCATAGCGATTGGTGCTAGCAATGTTACTTTGAATGTGACTGTGTCGCCAGGAATGACAAGTTCTTTGTCTGCTGGAAGTTCGACTTCACCGGTAACATCAGTTGTACGAAAGTAGAATTGTGGTTTATAACCCTTACTAAATGGAGTATGTCGTCCGCCTTCTTCTTTCTTAAGGATGTAAACTTCTGCATCAAATTCTGTGTGTGGGGTTAGGCTGCCAGGTTTTACAACTACTTGCCCACGTTCAATTTGCTCGCGTTCAATACCTCGCAACAAAATACCAGCATTATCACCAGCTTGACCCTGGTTAAGGTTTTTCTTAAATGCCTCAATACCTGTTACAACAGATGATTGAGTTGATTTGATACCAACGATTTCAACAGGATCATTCAATTTGATAACACCCTGTTCGATACGGCCAGTAGCTACAGTGCCACGTCCTTTAATCGAGAAAACGTCTTCAATTGGCATTAAGAATGGTTTGTCTAGGTCGCGAACTGGTTCTGGAATATATTCATCAAGCGCTTTGACTAGTTCCATAATAGAATCCTCGTCTTTTTCGCTGCCTTCTAGAGCCTTGGTTGCAGAACCCTTGATAATTGGCGCATTTTCGTCGAAACCATTTTTAGCCAACAGCTCGCGGATATCCATTTCAACTAGCTCGACTAGTTCTGGATCTGCAAGATCCATTTTGTTTAGATAAACTATAATTTTTGGAACACCAACTTGATGTGCTAATAGAACATGTTCACGAGTTTGTGGAAGTGGACCGTCATTAGCCGCAACTACTAAAATAGCACCGTCAATCTGAGCCGCACCCGTAATCATGTTTTTAACATAGTCAGCGTGACCCGGCATATCAACGTGAGCATAGTGACGCTTTTCAGATTCGTATTCTTGATGTGATGTTGCAATCGTAATCCCACGAGCTTTTTCCTCTGGTGCATTGTCGATTTGGTCGAAAGCAACTTCTTTATTGACTGAGCTCGGAAGCCTTTTAGCTAAAACTTTCGTGATAGCTGCAGTTAAGGTTGTTTTACCATGATCAACATGTCCCATTGTACCAACATTAACATGTGGTTTTGTTCGATCAAATTCTGCCATTATTATTGTTCTCCTTTCGCTTTCGTTTCGCTGACTAGCGAATTTTGAATAGCGGATTTAATATTTTCTTGACGTAAGTAATATTACCTCACGACGTATATCTGACATTATACAGATATTTTCTCGTTCAGTAAAGGTATTTTCTAAACTATTTGCTAGAACGTTTTTCAATGATTTCCTTGGCAACGTTTGGCGGTACTTCTTCGTATTTTGAAATCTCCATCGTACTTGCGGCACGACCTTGGCTCATTGAGCGAATATCATTCGTATATCCAAACATACTGGCAAGAGGAACAAGAGCTTTGATAAGTTTTGCGCCACCACTTAGATCATCCATGGATTCAATACGACCACGACGCGAGTTTAAGTCGCCAATCACATCACCCATAAACTCTTCTGGGGTAGTAACTTCAACGTGCATAATAGGTTCCAGCAAGATTGGTTTAGCCTGTTTTATCCCATCACGCGTTGCAATACTGCCGGCCAGTTTAAAGGCGAGCTCACTGGAGTCAACATCATGATAACTGCCGTCATGGAGCGTAGCTTTAATATCAACGACGGGGTATCCAGCAATAACACCACCGTCTAAAGTTTCACGAACACCAGCTTCGACCGGCTTGCGATACTCCTGTGGGACAACGCCACCTTTAATCAAGTCGATGAATTCAAAACCTTTTCCTGATTCATTTGGTTCAAATTTAATCCAAACGTCGCCATATTGGCCACGTCCACCAGACTGTTTTATATGTTTACCTTGAACATCGGATGTTCCCTTAATGGATTCGCGATATGCAACCTGCGGTTCACCGATATTAGCCTCGACTTTGAATTCTCGTTTCATTCGATCAATTAGGATATCCAGATGCAACTCCCCCATCCCAGACATAATGGTTTGTCCCGTTTCTTCATCTGTCCGTACTCTAAATGTTGGATCTTCCTCTGCTAGACGTTGCAAAGCAATTCCCATTTTTTCCTGGTCTGATTTCGTTTTAGGTTCAACAGCAATCGAAACCGGAGGTTCTGGGAAAGTGATGGATTCCAAAGTAATTGGATGAGAAGCATCAGAAAGGGTTGCTCCTGTAAATGTATCTTTAAG
>CAZHFQ010000036.1:0-4062 GCA_964531915.1 uncultured Saccharimonas sp. (SeqCode)
CCAAGGGTTCGGCTGTTCGCCGATTAAAGTGGTACGCGAGCTGGGTTCAGAACGTCGTGAGACAGTTCGGTTTATATCCGGTACGGACGTTAGGAAATTTGAGAAGACCTACCCCTAGTACGAGAGGACCGGGGCGGACAAACCTCTGGTGTATCGATTGTGGCCACCTGCTGCATTGTCGAGTAGCTATGTTTGGAATAGATAAGCGCTGAAAGCATATTAAGCACGAAGCTAACTTCAAGATAAGATTTCCCTATGAGGACACTGAAAGAATATCAGTTTGATAGGCGCAAGGTAGAAGCGTGGTAACACGTGTAGCTGAAGCGTACTAACAGTCCCATCGCCTTTTTATGTCCTTATTACCAATGTTAATGCTTGCATTAACAGAGGTGATAGGGTAGACTTAACTAGTATTTGGTGATAATCACCACGTTAATTTTAAAAATTCATTACATCCATCCGCCGTTCGCTTTCGCTATACAGCGAACAACGAAGGCGGAAACCGTGCATGTCCAAGGACATCGTGAGGTTGGAATATGGAGTATGGAATATGGCAAATTGCTAAATTCTAATAGCCAATAGCCATCTTCTATCTGAATCGGTGCCCATGGCGCTGGGGAAATACCTGTTCTCATTCCGAACACAGAAGTCAAGCCCAGCAGCGGCGATTATACTGCCACAAGCGGAAAACTAGCACGGTGCCGAATTATAAAAAAGGAGTCCGAACAGGACTCCTTTTTTCTTTGGGTAAATACATTTGTTATATTTGTGATTTGGGCAATGGCGGGCTCTTAATGGTATCATAAGTATATGCGCATGAAGATGTTAGGAGTGTTTGTTTTAGCCACATTACTTATTACTGGCTTATTATCGTTTAATGCCGAAGCAGTAGCTAATGTTAAGTTTTCTGATATTTCCAGCAACCTAAAGTTAAAACACCAGATTGGCTTCAGGCACAATTAGACGCCGAAGCACAGGCTGGTCAGTATATACCATCATCTCAAACTTCAGTAACAGTAACATATAGCGTGACCACTAAGGGGAATATCACAGCAAGTCTGTCAGAGTTTAAAGCATTAGCTAACCAAACCCTGAACGATGCCCGTGGCTGGGCGAGGATGGGTGTCGGTTTTCAAGAGGTAGCAAGTGGTGGTAGTTTTACTCTGGTTCTAGCTGAATCCAGTCAAGTACCTAGTTTTGCCCCAACTGTCTGTAGTGCTGATTGGAGTTGCTCGGTGGGACGGTACGTAATAATAAATCAGAATCGTTGGCTTAATGCTACTACTGCGTGGAATGGTGGCGGAGGGTCATTGCGAGATTATCAACATATGGTAGTTAATCACGAAACTGGTCACTGGTTGGGACAAGGTCATATCTATACGTGTGGTTCGGGTGGAAAAGCACCGGTTATGATGCAACAATCAATGGATTTACGCGGATGTAAATTTAATCCATGGCCTCTATCTGGAGAGCTTTGGTCATCTACTTTGGGGATTGGATAATGAAAAAGAAAACCTCAATCAACACTTACATTGGTGGATTGTTTATTAAAACCCGCACCCACAAACGTGTAGTTATTTTAGTTGCAGTCATACTTGTACTTGTACTATGTGTTTTGGCTGCTTATTTAAGCCGTATTAGTTGGGGTCAGTTTTCCAATAATTACAACAATCACCTGGGTAGTATTAAATCAGAAGTTGACTCTGTTATTTTACAAACTACTACCAAAAAGACAGTCGTTGGTTCGACCGACAAGTTGGCTCGTATATCACAAACTCAAAGTAAGATAACCAATGAAATAGATTCGTTTTGCGACATTACCCCGTTAATCAAATGGCAGAGCTTCATTCATCAGTATTCAGATAAATTAAATGATTGTGATCGTAAAAAAGTCTATTTACGGCAACTTAGTAGTGACCTCGGTATTTTAATAACGTTTGTAAATGCCGAACAGAGTCTGGCAACGATATTTAACGCAGCTAACCAAAATACTGCAAAATACAACCAGCCGGATAAATGGGGGTTAATTGAACCATTTTGGCGTAAAGCTGCTACCGATATTAAAGGCTTGCTAGATAATACTCAGTTCAATCAAGTAAAAACCCTTTCTAGCGACAGTGCAACGAAAGTAGCGGTGGCTTGGAAGGAACTAGCATTAGCTAATAACAACAAGGACAGGTCAAAATTTGAGCAAGCTAAATCAGATATGACATCGGCATATGCCAAAATCGCCACAATAAGTAGTGTCGCCACGAAAGAGATAGATGTACTAATTGCCAATCTGGGCATAAGTTACGATAAATTGTATTAAATATAAAAAACGACCAATCTCGCAGATGTGGTCGTTTTTGTTTTATTTGAATCAAAATTTGGATTCAAACAGGTGCATATTTATGATATAGCACCAGCAGGATAAATGCAACAGTACAAATATAATAAAAACCGGTTATGTACATATTGACAAAAAGCCTATGCTATGGTAGTATTAAGACATACACATGTAATGTGTGGGGAAATAACAGGGGTTTTCATGTTAAATAGACATGGGGATCTTTTTAATTCGCTTTCGCCGTACGGTGAACAGCAGAAAAAGGAGAAATAGTATTATGGCAGGAACAAAAATTGGTGGACAAAAAGCAGCAGCAAAAAATTTAGCTAATGATGCATTGTTTTATGCAAAGATTGGTAAAAAAGGCGGTCAAAATGGTAACACCGGCGGCTTTGCAGCTAACCCTGAACTAGCACGTATTGCTGGCGCTAAAGGTGGTCGTATTAGCCGACGCAAAAAAGCTGTTGTCAAAACTGAAGTTTAATTCATTAGATATTTCAGACAAAAAACGTACAATTGTACGTTTTTTGTTATGTTTTTTTACTGTACCTGCGAAGGGCACATCTTTTTGCGTCATTAACCTGCCACTCATCATTACAAGTTAGGCATTTGTAGGTTTTATCCCTTATTTGGAGCCCGTTTGCGTTGCATTTAGGGCAGGTGCTGCGATTGTGTAACCAATCTCTGTATGTGTCTAGGTTAGATTGTATAAGGTCATCGTCGATTTTTACATCGTATTTAGCCGCGACTTTTTTAGCTTTGTCCCAGGCTTCACTTTCCATAGCAATTAGTTCGATGTCACGCTTATAATCAGCATGATTTAGTAAAGCATGCGACAACTCGTGAAACAAAAAACTGCAGTCATCATTTTCGATAGTGTAATAGACGGTCTTTTCGCTGTGTGACCATAAAAAACTAGATGATTTTTTAAAGTCATATTGAGGGTAATCGGTTTTAAGCTTTTTTATTAACGTGATTGTCGATGGCATAATAATAACATCCATAAATAACTGCGAGTTCAGGGTATTTTGCCTGTCTAAAAACTGGGCAGGGAATATGATCTGGTAGTTTTTCTTTTAATAATCCCATAAGCTGTTCGCTGTATTTATCAAAATACGTGCCGATACTGCCACCAATTATAATTACATCTGGTTGTAGGATAGGGATTATTGCTAAAAATCCGCGGCTAATACGATCCGCAATTTGATACCAAGTTCGCTTGCTGGTAATATCGTGGGCATATTTGCCGTATGCTTTATAGATTGCTAGGCCTGATGCGAATGTTTCCCAGCGACGAACAACACCGTCATATTCTATTAATGCATGTCCACCTTCGCTATTTTTAAAGGCTTGATTAATGTGTCCATCGGTAACAATACCTGTTCCAATCCCAGTACTAATAGTTACATAAAGTGATTGTGGAGGAATCTTTTTTAAAAACCTGGTTTCAGCTAGTCCCGCAAGTTTTGCGTCGTTTTCAACAAAGATTTGGGCTTTTCCTAGAACTCCCTTAAGTGCTGATCTGACATCGAAATTTCTCCATGGCAGGTTACTACACCAAATAACCTTTCCATCGCTAACTACTCCGGGAATTGCCACAATTATTGCTTCAGCCGGACTCCCTTCATAGTGTGCTTTAATTGTCGAACGTAACAGTTCAATGTATTCGAGCGGATCGTGGGGGGTAGCAAATTTAACATGCTTGTCTAAAACACCGTCTTTGCCAAAACTGG
>CAZHFQ010000037.1:0-3342 GCA_964531915.1 uncultured Saccharimonas sp. (SeqCode)
ACCAGATGTTAGCCGAATAAAAGAAATACGCGAACCATGGATAAAGGGCGAAATCGTAATTCCAAAAAGTTATATTGGGTCGGTTCTTCAGCTAGTGATAAATAAACGCGGACTTCAAAACAATCTTAGCTATATTGACGAAAGAGCGGTTATTAGCTTTGAAGCACCACTGGCAAATTTACTGACTGACTTTTATGACCAACTTAAGTCTATTACCAGTGGATACGGCTCGTTTAATTACGAATTGGATACATATAAGGCTGAAGATTTAGTCAAAGTTGATTTTTATGTGGCTGGTAATATTGTTGATGCATTGAGTGTTATGGCGCATCGTAGCGAAGCTAATCGACTTGGCAGGGAAGTTGTCGATAAATTAAAAGACGTAATCCCGCGTCAAAATTTCCAAGTCGCATTGCAGGCAGCAATAGGTGGAAAGTTTATCGCGAGGGCTGATTTATCAGCATATCGTAAAGATGTTACAACGGGTTTGTATGGTGGTGATGTATCTAGAAAAAAGAAAGTACTAGCCAAACAAGCCAAAGGCAAAAAGCGCATGAAGCGTTTTGGCAAAGTAGATATTCCGTCAGAAGCTTTTACTGTGATGCTAAAACGTAATTAGTTTTCACACTGTCAGTCAAGTAAATATTTCAAAGACTGTGATTACATCGATTAACCCAGAGACACCAATACCGTCGCAAAAAACAGGCAATCTAATCTATTCATTGATGGTTTGCTAAATCATACAATGCATTAACAATATCGCGAGTAATATCGTCACGGGGGCCTCTGCCATCGATAACAATTAACATTCCCAAATCACGATAGAAATCTATAACTGGCAATGTTTTTTCTTTGAATTCATTAAAGCGAATATTCAAAACCTCTTCTGTGTCATCGTGGCGAATAGATCGATCATTATTTATCTCTCTTGCTAACCAACGGGTGTGAGATTCATTTATAGAAATGTCCAAATATATAACAGCTTTTAATGGATGACCTGACTTTTCAGTAGCCTCTAAAACTCTATATTCTTCGCCATGCCAACGACCAAAAGAGCTTAAAAATAATGGTTCACCACTTAATTCTGGTCGACTTAGATAGGGCAGGACAATATCGAAAAAATCTTTGGTTGGCGTTAGTTTTCCATCTCGAGTTGTAACTTCTGCCTTGCTTCCCCGCAATATTTCGCCGCTGCTAATCATCTTTCCGCCAAAATAATTAATCAGCTGTCTTCCTTGATAATCTTTGCCGGCAAAGGGACGTCCAAAAATATTAATCGCTCCGTTACCCAACCAGAGCTTTATTATTTCAATTTTTTCGGTATCATTCATTGTTTTTAGTATAATTAATCTGGCTAGTAACGGCAAGTCTGGCACTCGTTGACATTGAGTGCTAAAACACTATATAATATCAGCATGACAGAGCGTCAAATACAGATTTTATCTGCGATAATTGAACAGCACGCCGAAATTGCTGCACCAATCGGGAGTGTTATGCTTGCTAAATTGTTTGGGGTATCAAGTGCAACGATTCGTAGTGAAATGGCACGTCTTGAAGAGTTGGGCATGATTACCCAGCCGCATACGAGTGCGGGTCGTATTCCAACCGATGCTGGTTATCGTTTCTATGTAAATATTTTAAATGAAACACCTAATCCCAATGTATTACCGGCCTTTGATCGCGGTGCGAGGGCGATTGAAGCTAGAGTAAATACACAATGCGACCATGCCGATAGGGCAATCAGAAGTGCGGTCGATAGTCTAGTCGATTTGACACAAAACCTTGGCATTGCCACGATTGGTGATGAACTGTATATGAGCGGAATAGGCAATTTATTTTCTCAGCCAGAATTTGCCAGTGCAATTCATGCACAGTCTGTAGCAAGACTGCTTGATAACCTAGAGCCGTGGCTTCGTGAAGCAGCTCCTAATGAACCACTTAACGTTTATATTGGATCCGAAAATCCAATCGGTAAAACTAGCGGAGTTAGCTTGATTATCAGCCGATACCGCTCGCCATACAGCGACAGGAGTTATATCGGTGTTCTTGGCTCTACCAGGCAGAGCTATGACAAAGTTATGCGCCTGGTTCGTCACGCTGGGGCGATGTTAGAAGAAGTATTATAAATGGTAGATGGTAGGTAGTATATGGTAGATAAGAAAAAAAACAAGAAAGAATTGGAATTATCACAAAAACTGGTTGAAATAACGCAGGATTTACAGAGGAATCGGGCTGATTTCGAAAATTATATTAAACGTAGCGAAACCGAAAAAACAAATGCAAAACAGGCAGGTCAGGCAAGCGCTATCCTAAAACTTTTACCTGTAATTGATAATATTGAAAGAGCAATCACACATATTCCCAAAGAGTTAAAAGACAATAATTGGGTTCAAGGTGTCACTAGTTTGGTAAAAAACCTTGAAAAATCGTTAGAGGATTTGAATTTAAAGCGGATTGATGCAAAACCAGGTACAGTATTTAACCCAGATCTTCACGAAGCTATATTATTTGATGAAAAGGCCGAAGGCAATTCGCCAGACGGCGAAGAGGTTGTAGCCGATGAAATGCAACCAGGCTATATCTTGAATGGTCGGCCAATTCGTCATTCTATCGTAAAAGTGACTCGTAAATAGCTTTCTTTAGATTATTTGTGTGAGTTCTACTGTTTAATTTTGTCCTTTTTTACCGTCTGTCATCACCTACTTCATTCCAACAGCACACTCTACGTGTAATCCTTCGGATTAGCACGTGGCGTTCGGCTGCCTACCGGCACAGTCTTGTTGGAATGAAGTAGGTGATGACAGACGTGACCTACTATATTTAAACAATCTGTGTAATTTAGTAGTACACGTTCAATACCAGCTGATTCGCAACAAACGGATGTGGCCGAAGGCCAGCCAAGCGCCACGTGCTGACATAGTCACACGTAGAGTGGCCGTTTGTGGTGAATTTGGTGGTAGTGAACGATAGAAAAAGCCGAAAACTGGACATCAAGACCCACAATGCGAGAAATTATCGATGCTATAAAAACGTAAGCGTCATGGTATTATTAGATAAGATATCATGGCTAAAAAATCAATAATTTTCATTGTTAATCCAGGTAGCTCGAGTCGAAAGTATGCCTTGTTTGTTGATGGCGTTAAAAAAGCCGACCTTCATTTTGAGCTGGTTGATAATAGAGTAGTCGGGAATTTGAATTATGAAGGTAATAAATATTCTGAGAAATATGACGATGCTAACCTTGGAAATGCCCCGCACAGGACTCTGCCGCTACTTCACGCTTATAAGGTTATTGAAAAAACAGATAAAGCTCTCATACTTATTCAACAAGAAAAATTTGGA
>CAZHFQ010000038.1:0-3323 GCA_964531915.1 uncultured Saccharimonas sp. (SeqCode)
CTCAGCCGCTTACGCCTACGGCCTTAATTTCGGCAGCACTGGCGTTAACCCGGCCTATTACAGCAGTAAGTACTTCGGTTTTGCGGTGCGGTGTATAGCGGTTTAGCCTTCCCCCTAGATTTGAATGAATAAGAATTTGAAAGCAGTCTAATCAGGAAGCTACCCGCCCTTTAGGGCGAGTAGCTGACAGATTAGACTGCTAAATAACGAACAAATAAGGCGAAATTTATGGATGAAGACAAAAGTTACGAAAAACTAAAAACAGTGCCTGACCACATTCGGTATGAATTTACCAATCAAGATTCAATTGCGCTAAGAAAAAACGGGGTATACTATAAAGCCGTCGGTAATTCGGCGATTATGTTAAAAATTCTGGGCGCTAAAACCAAGATTCGTTCAAATTTCAACACCTTTTACGAACAAGAAGTATTAGAAATGAGTCTGCACGGCAGCAAGTTTGACGAAATTAAAAATTATTTGCAAACACTTAGTTCAAAAACCCTGCGCGATGACAATTTGTTCTATATCATCCGGTTAAAATCACCGATTAACGCTAAAAGAATTAAACGTGCCCGTGCCAGCGGCGATTTGCGTACAGAAGTCACCGAAGACATTTTGTTGAAACGACGGCACAGTACGCCTTTATCAAAAGAAGTTAGAGGGATTTTTAAAGAAGTGGGTTTACTGGTTAGCGCGATGAAAAGCCAAGATGGTCAGGTGTTAGGCCTTGCGCTATTGAACGAGGTAATCGATTTGCAGCGGGCGGTACGCGTTTTGACGCGAACCGAAACGCCGTCAGGCAAATTAAAATTGGCAGTTGATGA
Organism: uncultured Saccharimonas sp. (SeqCode); assembly: GCA_964531915.1. Classification (GTDB taxonomy): domain Bacteria; phylum Patescibacteriota; class Saccharimonadia; order Saccharimonadales; family Saccharimonadaceae; genus UBA1547. The sequence goes on from CAZHFQ010000038.1 coordinate 825, forward strand.
TGCTGCCGACGATTTGTTAGGTACGTTACTGTTAGTATCTAATTTTGTCGAGCAAGCGACCAGGTTGGCAAGGATTGGCAGAAGCATCAATACGATCCGGTTAGCGTTATGACTATGCTTTATATGAATAGTATACCACCCAAATATGAATAGTTGCAATAGTTTTATGACCTATTTTCGAATATTTCTGTGGAAAAGTATCCCCACTAACGATTGGTCATACTTTTCATATTATTACCTCTGTTAACTCTTGCATTTTACTCTTTCTATTATTATATATACATATAGTAACAAAAGAACCCAGGTGGGCGCGGGAGCCAAGTAATTACCTATGAAAAACTATCAGCCTAAATATAGATGGAAAATATCCAAGCAGCAGAAGACTCTACTTATCTACATTCATAAATTCAGATTTGTATCGACGGATATACTAGCAGAGATATTAAAAAAAGATAGATCAACTATCTATGAAAGGTTGTCAGTACTCGAAAAGCAAAAGTATATCATGAAACAATATGATAGTAGCTATCGCTTGAGACGACGACCGGCGTCATTCTGCCTGGCACCGCTTGGCATCAGGACCCTCAAAGATGATCCCAGAGTTGAACAAATATCACTTCGCCAGAGCTACAGAAACAGAAGCTTTACGGAAGAACAGATAGATGATTGTTTGCAAGTCGCGAAGATCTATCTTCACTTTCGTCGCTACTACCCGAAACAATCCGATTGCTTCACGAAATACCAGCTTGACCGCAATAAGTTCATTAGACCGACTCCTGTTCTCTCTATTCACGGCAAGACCGACAAAATACCGGATTACTTGGTGGACATCGTACCGGCGAAGCTACAGACCTGGATTATTAGGAAACGAATTGCCCAGCATGAAAACTTCGCCGAAGATTCTGAAAAATGCTACCCGCACGTCCTCTTTATCGCCGGAAACAACAATACAGAGAAACGCATCGTCAGACTAACCGACGAGCGCTATAATGATTTCAATTTCTACACTACGACCATGGAGCGACTGCTAGGCGGTGATACGAAGAAGATCTGGCAGGACCCAGATGTTTTTTCGGAGTTAGAAGATAATGAGGAGCCAAAAAGAGCAACCTTGCCACTTAGATTAGAGGAATAATGAGCGGTTTACCACAATCGAGCTACTGCATAAAGAAGGCATTACCGCAAAACTGTGGGAAGAGGGGACTTGAGGCATAGTTTATGATCAGACTAGCTTCAATATTTAGATCTGCCTGAAAAAAAATAAGACAGGCAAAATCTTTTTTATTGTTGGAATGTGGCGAACGGTAGCTTATAATAGAATTCATGGCAAAGGCAATAACACTCGAAAGCTTACGCAACGACATCCAACAGGATATCCGAAATGGTATCGATGATGTACTTAGTGTCGTCAAGGATTTGGCACAAGCAACCAGCGATGGTTTTGAACGACTCGACAGCCGCATAGATAAACTAGATGGACGTATGGGTGTCGTTGAAGGTAGTATTGAGAGACTTGAAAAACACGCAGAGTCCGTCGACGCAACACTTCGTGACCATACCATGCGTTTTGCGCAGATTCAGTTATCACTCGATGAGATAATCGCTAAACAAGACGCTCACCACAATGATATCGTGGAAATTTACGCAATCCTACAAAAACACGAAAAGCACCAAAAAATCAGCGATACTGAGCTAAATGACACCAAACTTCGTTTGCAGCGACTTGTCACGTGGGCGCAGACCACCTCGAAAACGCTCAATATTCCAATCAAGTTATAGCACCACTGTATTATCTTCATAATTTCTAACGTAATTTTATTGTCTCCATATAACACTAATGCTATACTAATCTTAACTAAGGATGATTTATAATAATTATGAGTACTAAAACAATAAATTATGAAAAAAGCAACTCTCTCTCATAAGTTAAAAAATCCTACTTCACTGATGTCTCGTAAGGCAAGTCGTAGGACTAACCCTAACAAACTCGGTTTCACAATTGTTGAACTCCTAGTAGTCATAGTAGTAATCGGTATCCTAGCTGCCATAACCATCGTAGCCTATGTTGGTATCTCTCAAAAAGCTGTAGTTAGTTCATTACAATCAGACTTATCTAATGCTAAAAAACAACTGTCTTTATACTATGTTGACCATGGATCTTATCCAACTGATTTTAATGACGATAATTGTCCAACCGGTTCGGTTGACCCATCACCTGATACTAAATACTGTCTAAAGCCAAGTAATGGTAATACATTTGGTACCTATACATCTAACGGCACAACCTTTAGTCTAGTCGAGACTAGTGCTAATGGCACGGTTTATAACATAACTGACAGTACTGAACCAACTGCTGGTGCAATAATCACCGGTTCGCCATACATCCAAACCATCACTGCAGCTAACTGCCCATCAACTCGCATCCAAGTTCAGGATGCCCGTGATGGTCACACTTACTGGGTTCAAAAACTAGCTGACGGTAAATGCTGGATGCTGACT
>CAZHFQ010000039.1:0-2870 GCA_964531915.1 uncultured Saccharimonas sp. (SeqCode)
CGCTATGTAATCGTCATCTATGGCCACGATCACATTGTTGGCCACAAGGTTGACGGAACCGTATCCGAAATCGACTGTGGCACTGGTGGTGCGTCTGGCCTAGATGGCATTTCAAAAGAAACCGATTACACGTTCCAAATCTTGGACTTCTCTAGTGATCCAAGCCCAAGACTGACAGGAATCTACACGCTTGTCTTCCATGGCTTGAACGATGGCAACAGCGTTGACTACTATCCTATTAACCAGGGGGAGTAACACTCCCCCACAACCCTAAATTATTTCAACAAAAAACCTACTTAACTAGTAACCAAAAAGGACGGACCTTTCTCACACCTTAGAGTGATGACTATATTACAACAGCGTAAGGTGTGAGAAAGGTCCGTCCTTTTTCGGTACTTTTTCGGTACATCGTCTTATCTGTTAATATGTTGCATTTAAATACATTAGGGTTATAATATTGTATATACATTAGCATCATAAAACCATGAAGGGATATTCTATGATAAAAATAAAAAAGATTAGCATGAAAACAAAATATTTAATCGCCACAATCGTATTAGCTGTTGTTGTAATTGGCGGAGGGGCATTATTGTTTAACTACATATATGGCCAAAATAATAATCAAACAATAGCTGTTTCAGATAAACCTGCTGCCGATAAGTTAAAAGCGAAGGCGATCGATTATCTAAGCGAAGGCAACACAAAACATGCAAAACAGATGTTCGAAACAGCTAAAAAACAGTACGAATATTTAGTCGAGAGAAGCCCAGATCAAGAAGTCAGAGACGCTGCTCAAAACGAAGTAATCGACTGTGAAGCTCAAATATGGTTGATTGACCACTCGTAGATAACATATCCTATTATTCTCACTGCAAAATGCGCTCAAAATAAATCACCCAACATAAAATGCTGAGTGATTTATTTTTGGTGACCTCTCGGAAAAATATCTGGAAATCTTTTGAGATGTTGAGTGAACGGCTTGATAAGCTTGTGATTGACGAGATTATGAAGGTTGATGATGTTTTGGAAGGCTAAGTCCGCCCCACTATCTCAGCTCTATAGCTAAATATGTTGACATTTATTAAATACGGCCTTAGAGAAATTGCCCAAAATAATCCCGATGATATCGAGTTAATGTACGAAGATTACGAGAAGTCGCTAAACAATACGAACAACGACACGACAAATAGGCCTTAGTAGATTTTATTTAGAAGCTGAAACCTTCAAGTAAAGTCTTGTATTCGCCTTTTATCGTACGTTCCCACCACGCCGTTTCACTGGCTTTTTTATCCACATGATCTTTGTGGTATATCAACAATATTCTGACAACTTGGTTGGCGTTATCTACATATGCGATTATTCTGCGACCACTTGTCTTTCTGCTCTCTTTCAGACCAGCAATTATAAATTCATGTTTGATAATCCACTGTGAATTATCACTTGTACGATGTATTGGAGGATTAGTTCTGCCACTATCAATCAACATATCTATATTATAAAACTCACTAACCAATGCCTTGCGAGTGGTCAGCCAACTACCCTTATACTTTTTTTCAAAATCTTTAACATAGTGACGCTTTGTGTATTCTTCAAAAATGACACGATAGCCGTCACTAGAATACATTGCCCGGCTCTTCCTGAGTGATTAGCTCGTAGGGCACAAACTCGTTTGGCCGAGTCACTTGCCATGGAAGTTGATGATGGGTGAAATCTACGATTTCATCAACATTGGCTTTTTCCCATTTCTGCACAATCTTATCGATTAGCGTTATTTCTTTTTCGGATAGATATTGATTAGGCTCATGTTCTAAATCATTTCCGATATCCAAAGCTTGCATTTGCTTTGTGCGACCAGGAATATCCTTAAGCTTTAATTTTATTTCTCCGTTGTCCACCATAACATCAATAGTCTTAAAAAACTGGTCCGGAACTGGTCCGTATGGATCTCGACGATATTTCATACCACTCATTGGTTTAAGCTCGTTATAAAACCAAGCAAAATCCACCAGGTATATCAGCTTTGCAAGCAGTGTCTTTGGTATTTCATGCTTAGCGTACTTTACATATCGCCTCAATGTCTCGACAATCATTTCGCGATATTTACCATAGTCAGGGATTTCGTATGCTATAAGGTCAGCAATTTCCACACCAAGAAAGTCAGCAAGCCTACCAAGTTCTTCACTTGCCAGGTCACGATCGCCGTTCTCTATAGCTACAACAGTGCTGCGACTTTTTACACCGATAGCGTTCGCTATATCACCCTGTGATAATCCATACATCTGGCGAATTTCTTTTAGATTCCATTGAGGTCTCATCGTCATCCTTTCATTTAGTTACCATAATTATAACAAAATTATAACGCTTATGTCAATATTTTATACAAAATGTCAGTTTATTCTATTGCTAATAGTGTTGTTTAGTGTATAATTAGCATATCCGATAAAATAAATCGGAGGGTGAAATAGGAAAAGCGCCTCGGTAGCGCTTCCTTGTACAAAAATTTTCTAATCCGTACAGCTCCTAGATTACCACGAGTATTATTTAAGTGATAATTTATCGACCACATAAAGAAACTGATATGGCAAATAAGCAAATCCACACCACATATAGCAAAACTGCAAGTAATTGGCGCAATGTTTCTAACGGCGCAAATCGATTAGCTAAAGTCTATTCAACCAAGGTTGATACACAAGCTGCTGGACGAACGCAGGCTATGAATAATAAGGCTGAGCACATTATTCACAATCAAGACGGTCGGATTGCTTCGCGCAATAGCTACGGTAATGATCCATACCCACCAAAGGGGTAGGTTTTAATTATCAAAAGTGAGCTCATATGAGCCCACTTTTGATAGAACGACAAAACCTTAG
>CAZHFQ010000040.1:0-2566 GCA_964531915.1 uncultured Saccharimonas sp. (SeqCode)
CTTTTTGGAATTACGATTTCGCCCTTTATCCATGGTTCGCGTATTTCTTTTATTAGGCTAACATCTGGTAAATTACTAGCACTTTTTATATCTAAAATTTCATCACTAGATAATATTACCTGATAATCCGTTGATGGATTTGTAACAATTAAATCCAGACTGTATTCACGCTCTAATCTCTCGCGAATAATATCCATATGAAGAAGCCCTAAAAACCCAATTCGTACACCAAATCCAAGTATCGGTGAGTTTTCGGGTTCAAATTGTAAAGCCGAATCGCTTAGGCTTAGTTTTTCAATAGCATCCTTTAGGTTTTGATAATCGTCATTGCTAACTGGGAAAAACCCAGCATAAACAAACGGTTTAACTAATTTATAGCCAGGCAGCTGTGTCTCTGTGTGGGCTCTTTTTGTTGTGACCGTATCCCCAACCCTCGCTTCACGCGTTGTTCGCAGATTTGTAACAACATATCCAATCTCTCCCATATCAAGACTAGCCTCAGCTTTCATGGCTGGTTGGAGTGACCCGACCTCTAACGCAATCCCGCTTGCGTCAGTTGCAATCATTTGTATAATGTCACCTTTTTTTATAGCTCCGTCAACTATCCGAACATATAAAATCACACCCCTATAATCATCGTAATAACTATCGAAAATAAGGGCTCTTGTCGGCGCGTTTTTATCACCTATAGGCGGATTTATTTTATCAATTACAGCGTCAAGCACATCAACAACATTTTTACCCGTTTTGGCACTAATTTTTAAAATATCTTTTTCGCTGCAGCCTAATAAGTTAACCATCCCGGCAGTTACATGCCCTACATCAGCGGCTGGTAAATCAATTTTATTTATTACAGGAATAATTTTTAGATTTTCATTTAACGCAAGATAGACATTTGCCAAAGTTTGGGCTTGAATACCTTGGCTAGCATCAACTACTAAAACTGCTCCTTCGCAAGCTTGGAGTGATCGACTGACTTCATAACTAAAATCAACATGGCCAGGGGTATCAATCAAATTTAAATCATATCCTTTGAATTTCATGCGAACTGGGGCGAGTTTAATCGTTATGCCTTTTTCACGCTCTAGATCCATACTGTCAAGCAACTGCGATTTCATATCACGCTGCAAAACGGTTCCAGTTAACTCAAGCATGCGGTCTGCTAGTGTCGATTTACCATGATCGATGTGTGCAATAATACAGAAATTACGAATTTTATCTGAGCTCATTCCGTTAGATCCGATGGACTATATGTCCATTATTTTTATATAAGAATGATACCTCAGATCTAACGAGACTCATATTCGTCCAAGATTAAACAACAATTTTTTAGCTCGTGATACAATCGGCTTAATTTCTTCCAGCTTTAATATCCAGCTTAGTAATATATAAGAGACGAGACTAATTGAGACTGCTACCATAAATCTAGGAAAACTTGCAAAAAAACTATTGTCAGTTGCCCGAAGTGGTAGCATCGTAAAACAAATATAAGTTACTATCGCCATAATCCCTGTCGCACTTGCCATCCGCAAAATCGCATGTACAAAAGCGTAGTCAAACAGATTTTTTATATGTTTAGACATCATAACCAGTAATATTATTACTTGGACAATAGATACAATTGACGCAGCCCAAGCTAGACCATAAACTCCCATCCCTAACTCCATCGTAAACCATACTGCTAGTACTATGTTCAGTATAATGGCTACAAATGAAATATAAAGCGGTGTTTTAGTGTTTTGTTGTGCGTAAAAACTTCGTGCTGCAATTTGAAAAATAGAACTAAATAAAATTGATATTGCCAAAATACCTAAAATACCTGACATCAAAACATCACCACCATTTTTGATAAAATTAACCAAATAACCACGTCCAAAAAAAGTTATGATTGTTACCGGTAAAGCCAACCAAATAATTACACGAAGCACTGCCTGTAATTCTTTTTTAAATAAATCCGGTCGCCCCTGTCCAAGTCTTTCGGCCATTTTAGGGAAAGCTGCCGTACTAATTGCCACGCCAATTAAACTTGTTGGGACGTATGATAAATTTGATGCTTGCTGATAAGCACGAATTGACCCTGCCGCCATTCGTGATGCAAGATTTGTTTCGACAATACTATTTACGTAATTAATTCCTTGATTCAATGACCTTGGAGGGAGTAACGACAATACTTTACGAAATCCTTTATTCCGCCAAAAAATTTTGAATCTATAATCAAACCCCATACCCCATAAACCAATACAACTGATAAGAAGTTGCATAATTGAACCTAGGGTCACACCAAGTGCTACCCCCATAATCCCACCATCGAAAACTTGCAAACCAAAAATGTTAATCCCATTAGTAAAAAATGTTGTTCCAATAATAATACCAATGTTATATACAGTTGGAGCCAAGGCAAAGAACATAAATCGTCCAACTGCTTGTTGCATACTTGTTACTACGGCCGCAATAGAAAACAAGAATGGATTAATCGCTATAACCCGCATCATACTAATTGCCAAGGCTCGCCCTGATTCGTCCAGACCCGGCCCAACAACATATCGTACAAGTGGGTCTGCAAAAA
>CAZHFQ010000041.1:0-2547 GCA_964531915.1 uncultured Saccharimonas sp. (SeqCode)
AGGAGCAATCCCATCTAGGCCGAACCGACCTAATGATTTATTATCTGTCGCCATCCCGCGCTGACCTTGGGTAACATGAATTTCAACTTGTGATTGACCATCAGCGGCTGTACTGAAAATCTCTGATTTGGATGTTGGAACAGTTGTATTTCGTTCAATCAGTTTAGTCGAAACACCGCCCATGGTTTCGATACCAAGTGAAAGTGGGGTAACATCTAGAAGCAATACGTCTTTGACGTCACCAGCTAAAACTCCACCTTGAATAGCGGCACCCATTGCAACAACTTCGTCAGGGTTAACTCCTTTTAGTGGATCCTTGCCAAATAATTCTTTGACTTTTTTAACGACAATTGGCATTCTGGTCATTCCACCAACTAATACGATTTCATCGATGTCTTTGGCTTTTAGATTAGAGTCTTTTAAGGCCTTATTGACAGGATCTGCCAAACGATCAATTAATTCAGAAATTAACTCTTCAAGTTTTGAACGAGTTAGTTTATACTCAAAGTGCTTTGGACCATCAGCATCGGCAGTTAAAAACGGTAGGTTAATTTCAGTTTCTTTGGCAGTTGAAAGTTCTTTTTTGGCCTTTTCAGCCTCATCCTTTAACCGTTGCATAGCCGCTTTATCATTCTTAAGGTCTATGCCTTCATTATTTTTAAATACATCCAGGAAGTGATTGACAATTCGGTTATCAAAATCTTCACCGCCTAGATGAGTATCCCCGTTGGTTGATTTAACTTCAAAAACTCCATCACCAAGCTCAAGCACAGATACATCGAATGTACCGCCACCAAGGTCGAAAACTACGATTTTTTCTTCTTTTTTACTATCTAAACCGTATGCAAGTGCAGCTGCGGTTGGTTCGTTGATAATTCGCTTTACTTCAAGGCCTGCAATTTTACCGGCATCTTTGGTTGCTTGACGTTGCGAGTCATTGAAATAGGCTGGTACAGTGATGACTGCTTCGGTAACCTTTTCTCCAAAAAAACTTTCCGCATCAGCCTTAAGTTTTGACAGAATCATAGCCGAAACTTCCTCTGGTGTGTAATCTTTGCCATCCATTTTTACTGCAACACCGTCGCCCTTTTTAACGATTTCGTATGGCATAATGTCATGATCTTTTTGAATTTCCTTGTCACTAAACTTACGTCCGATCAGACGTTTTACACCATAAATAGTATTTTTTGCATTTGTAACGCGTTGACGCTGTGCAACCTGGCCGACCAAACGCTCGCCTTTTTTGTTAATAGCCACAACACTTGGTGTAGTACGGTTACCTTCGGTGTTTGCAATTACATCTGACTTACCGCCAGTCATATACGCCACAGCACTGTTAGTTGTCCCGAGGTCTATTCCAATAATTTTACCCATATTCTTTTATATCTCCTTTTCGCCTTCGCTGTATAGCAAACGGTGAATTAAATTGTTATATACTTATTATTAGTTTAGCACTCTACCTATTAGATTGCCAATATACTCATTATAAATTAATTAGCACTCGCATGTCAAGAGTGCTAATAAATGCTTTTCACCTCTATTAATAAATCCCTAATCAGTTTTTTATAAATTTTGCAGTTCTTTCAGCTAACTCTGTCGCTTCGTCCGTCAAAATAACTAGAATTGGTTTTGATGATAGATTGGCAATATTTGTCACATCTTTTGGCTCAAATGTTTCCTCATTAATTTTGTGACTTACACCAAAACCTAAATAATTTAGACGTGATAACACTCTTTCTCTAATTATCGAGGATCTTTCCCCAACTGTACCCGAAAAAACCAGACAACTTGCCCCATCCATAGCTGCAGCCATTTGAGCGATTGCCTGCTGGAGTCTATAGACAAAAATATCTAGCGCTAGCTTCGCCTTAGAATCACCCTTTGTCTCAGATGTAATTAATTGACGAATATCGTCGGAGATCCCGCTAACGCCAAGTAATCCGCTCTTTCTGAAAAGAAACTCTTCAAGCTCGCCAGGAGAAAGTTTCAAATCTCTTTTCATAGCTAGTGCGGCCGAAACGTCAATACTACCACTACGCGTGGCCATCATAACACCTTCAAGTGGTGAATAACCCATCGTTGTATCAACGCTTTTACCTTTTTCTACCGCAGTTACACTACAGCCACTGCCCAGATGACAAATGATTGTTTTTGGCATCAAAATCTGCTGTTTCTTTAAGGATTTTACGATTGATTCTACTGACACACCGTGAAATCCATATCTTTCAATTTCTAATTTATCGGCGATTTTGGTGTCTACGCCATAATATCTGGCATGATCCGGCTTTGTATTATGGAAGGCACTGTCAGAGACAGCTATAATTGGGACATCCGAGAAACGAATCCTGAGCTGCTTGATTTCTAAAAGCGCTGTTTTTATATGCAAAGGTGATTCTCGACTTAGTTCTTCAAGTTGCGAGACCACATTGTCTGTAATCAATTCGTCTTTGATAAAACGCCTGCTTGGAGCCACGATTCTAATCCCAATAGCTGATATTTTATCTGTTTTTTCAATAACCTTATAAGCGTGAAGTAGCGGCAGAGTCC
>CAZHFQ010000042.1:0-2536 GCA_964531915.1 uncultured Saccharimonas sp. (SeqCode)
GGCGCACCAAAAACAACAAACAAAGCGATGATTGCAAGAACAATCAACAACTCAATTAAAGTAAAACCTTGGAAATGTTTAATTTTTTTACAATATTTATAAAATTTCATTAATTTGGCTTCGGAAATACCATATACGCCACACAATCTTCTCCTCCGTAAACATCTTCTCCACTTTCTCCAAAAGACTTTAAGGCTCTTATCCTAGGGAAACTCATTTCTTTTAATCCTTGACAGCCATATTCATAAGGAGCCTCTTCTTCTCTTACCACCCATACTCCTTCAATTTTTTCAGCGTTACAAAGATAATCTGGGTCAAATATGTAAGCCTCTCCCCAAGGATCTTCAACTGGAATTTGATCAATATATGGACCTGCCCAGTTGTTATATAGGGGATTATCATCATTTTCCAATAAACCTAGATGCTTTGAAAGATTATTTATGGGTACATTAAAATTACTTCCTACGCGTGCAGGTTCATTGTGAGCAATGATCGGAAGCTCTATATCACTGTTTGCGTACGATATAGAAGGAGTACAATAACCTTCATCACACCTTCCACCATTTAATTTATAATGAAATATATTCTCCTTAGTATCTGCCGCCATCATCTTTGCAGCAGATTGAATTGACAATAAATCCGACTTTGCTTTTGAGTATTTTGCGGATCTTTGCGCACCTGAGTAATTTATAACAATAATTGTTGCCAATATACCAATTATCGCTATTACAATTAACAGTTCAATTAATGTAAAACCTCTTTTTTTCATCTTTCCCTCCTAAATATTTAAATATCCTAAATACCAATCTATAAAATAATTTCCCCAAATAAGAGTGACTAATCCTGCCATTATTAAAAAAGGCGCAAATGGCACGCTGTCTTTGATTCCTTTTTTCTTTGTACTCATAAGTATTATACCGGCAATCGAGCCGAATATAAATGAAGCGAAAAGTAAAAATACTGCCTGTGGATAACCAACTAATGCGCCAAGTAAAAATCCGAGCTTGACATCACCTGCGCCCATCCATTTCTCTTTTGACACAAACACAAGCACCGCCGGTATTCCTCCACAAATCAGACCCCCGAGGAGCATGTCAAAAACTCCGAAACCTCCAAAATACCAAGCACCAACCAAAGCCAATACCAAAGCAATCCATACAATTTCTTCCGGTATTAGCTCGTGCATCAGGTCATACACGAAAATTACGATAAGAAGAGAAAATATCACCGCATAAAAAAGTAAACCCCAGCTCATACCGAAAAGTGAGAACAATATCACAAAAACCAAAGCTGTGGATAACTCAACAGCTGGATACTGCCAAGAGATTGACTCATCACAATATCTGCACTTTCCTCGAAGCAACATAAAACTCACAAAGGGAACTAAATCCTTCCAGGTCAATGTTTTTTTACAATGTGGGCAGTGAGACCGATCATTTAATATTGTTCTGATATTGTCTATCCTAAATATTACCACATTCAAAAAACTACCGATCGAGAGACCTATTATAAATATTAGGATATAATATATAATTTGATTATTCATTAATGTGACGAATCCATCTAGGGCGCCTCATCGGCGCCTTTAGATAGATTAGTCTGAAGAAAGTGCGTATGTGTAACCAGTAAGTGTAACCGCAACAGCAGGATCGCCCGTCAAATTCAGAGCTCCGTTTGTAATATCACCGTCGTCAGAATCGTTCGTATTCTCTAGTAGACAAGCGACAGCAAAGTCTGTTGCTACCACAGCAGCGCTCGTGTTTGTTGTGTAACCATATACTGTTCCGCTACCAGGCTCAGTTGGAATCTCTTTCATGTAGCTACCAGAAATTATCCCGGCAAGCAGAGTGTCGTCAGCCGCCTCGATAGTGCCCGCAGTCGTTACTGGTGGATAGAAGTCATTGTCGGTGTAATAAAGTGCAAGTGCTGTTTTCAATGAGCGCATATCGCTCTTTCTTGTCGCATCTCGTGCTTTAGCTCGAGCTCCCGAAATTGCTACCAAGACCATAGCGGCCAAAATGCCGATGATGGCTATAACAACCAAAAGCTCAATCAATGTAAAACCTCTTTTTTTCATCATTCCCTCCAAATAATTATTAAAAACTAATAACTGCAACTATCTGTTTCACCACGAAAACCTTCAAGAGTTCTTGTGATAGGACCTCCACCTTGATACATACAATAGTATCCATTTTTTGGTGTTTTGATGGCTGACTGATGATCAGAGGCACTATTTACCCTTATATAATAAAACGGACCCCAATCAATTCCATCTGGAATTTCTGGTTCATTTGTCAATAGCAAATTCCCCGATGAATCCGTTAAATCGTGAATGTTACATTCATCCCAATCACTAGTGCCTGTAAATTCTACTTTTTTCCATAGTTTCCCGCCACCAGTACATCCCATTTGTCCATCAGTATATGCTATAGTTACCGCGTCATCTAAGATTTTCAATTCACTTTTTGCTTTTGCATATTTCGCCTTTTCTGATGCTGAAGCTAAATTCAAAATTATGATCACCGCCAAAATACCG
>CAZHFQ010000043.1:0-2490 GCA_964531915.1 uncultured Saccharimonas sp. (SeqCode)
ATTCGGCGTATAAGTCACATTCGGAGCTGTTCCGGACAATGTTCCGTTTGATGGACCAGCAACGATACTGTAAGTTAGGGGATCGCCTTGTAAATCATCTCCAGTCAAAGTAATACCCAGAGCAGTGTCCTCGTCAGTATTGATTGATTGGGCATTCGCCACTGGAGGTGTTTCTTCCAAATTCAATGTTACCGAATTTCCTCCAGTAATAATTCCAACCATATCCACCTTCATCCCGCTTGCGATTGTCAAGCTGAATGAAGATATACTAAAGTTAAAATTGTTTACTACTTGAGGGTTGCCCCCTACTTGCCATGTCGTGCCGTTCGTATTTTGTAAATCCACGAACGTCACTTGGTTCGTAGCTCCGATGCTGACATCTTTCCACATTAACCAACTAATCGGCAGACGCATAAAACTCCCTGAATTAATAGGGATATTCCCGGTGACTAATACATGAGGAACGTCGCCATCATTAGTAATTAAGGTGGCAGAGATATTTCCATTACCTTGAATATAAAATTCGAAGCTGGAAATCGCGCTAACAGTAGTAAAGCCAGGATCATAATCGTTCCCTAACCCAAGTGTAATTCCCGATGGCCAACTATAACTACTATTGTAGCCACCGTTAACCGCGTCTGCTCTTTGAACCTGAAGTTCTGCTCCGTACACCAAAGGTGTACTCCAATTTGCGAAAATTATAAATAGTGCGACTGCTAATCCTTTCTTCATCTTCGTACACCTTCCTTTTCTGTATTTTCTGAAATTGTTTTTATTCAGATTGAATGACCATTTTTACCCCCTTAAAAAGGGGATAGAAGTGCTTGTATATTAGTAAATTTTTCTTTATTTGTCAATGGTGTGAATTTAATAATTTTAGATGTAAGATATAATAGCGTTGTATACAGTTTTGGATTATGCTGAAAAAACTTATTATCTTGCTGTCATTGCGAGAAGCGAAGCTTCGTGGCAATCCCGTGATATATTGCGTCTTTCTCGGGATTGCCACGGCCTACGGCCTCGCAATGACAACGAACGCGTAAGTCCTAAATTTTTAACCTTTAAAATGCTGTGGATAAACGTTAATAAATAAATTTGACAGGGGATAAAAAAACCTATAAGATTTATACACATATAATCAATATTTTGCTAATATTAAATTAAAACACAAACTTGACATATTTGAGAAGTAATCAGTATAAATAATTTCAAAATTTAAATAATTACTAAAAAATCCTGCCAATAGTCCTGAATATTCAGGATTAGGCGGACAAAAGAATATGCAAAAAAAAATAAAAGACACATTGTCTCAATTTTTACAAGGAGGAAAGAATTGGAAGAACTTGTCGCTTTTCAGCGCGCTTATTTTAGCGGTAGCTGTGGGTGGCATTTTTATTTATACAGCTGTTTTTGCTGTTGATCCTATTACTCCAGCATCAAATGGTTTAAACATTTCACTTGACAAAAGTTCAGACCTAACTTGCGTGGGAGGTAGCTGTGGAACTTATACCACTCTTGGTAATATTCAGATTTCTGAATCTGTAGTGGGAGATATTGCCACAGGTGTTCATACCTTTACTTTGCCAACCGACTGGGAATTTGATACAAATTCTGTAATTAGCGTTGGTTCTAACGCCATAGTTTCCGGTATTCGTTATTTTCCAGAAAATATTCTTCCAAGCGCATCTTCTTTTTCAATAAGTATTGATACTGCTTCACATCTTGAACCAGCGGTTATTTCTTTTGGCAACCTGCGTGTGCGACCAACCGGCATTACGCCAAGTGCTGATGAGATTAGACATACTGCTGGCGTAATTGCTTTTGTTAATAACGAAGAAGAAAATTTTGGAACTTTAAGCACTATTCCAGGCACAGCAGTGAGGTTAGCAGTTACTGGCACAGGCACCCAGACAGCAGGTGCTAATAATGAATTAACTATCACTGCTTATGATCAGTTTGGAAATATAGCCACTGGATATACTGGCAGTAAAAATTTAACATTTAGCGGATTAAATAATGCGCCAGACGGCAATGTGCCAACAGTTGAAGGAATTGATTTTGGTGCTGTTACCGCAGTTAATTTTAGCAATGGTATTTCAAGTGCTGAAATAGCAACCTTAGTTGCTTATAAAGCTGAAGCTAGTGTTTTCGTTGATGTGACTGATGGAAGTATTGATAGTGGCGTAGGTGTTGATGAGGCTGATGATTTAGATTTAACAGTTACTTCAGCAACTGCAGGACGTTTAGAAATGGCTGGCGCTGGAACACAAGTAGCCGGAACTGAAAACGAATTAACTATTACAGCTAAAGATAATTACGGAAATATAGATACAAATTATATTGGAGACAAGAGCCTTACTTTTTCTGGTCTTGCCACTTCTCCAGCTAGTAATGAACCAACAGTTGCGGGTGTTGTAATTAGTTCTCCAGTAACTGTCGCCTTTGTGACTGGTTTTACTAACGGAACTAATGCAACCTTAGTAGCTTATA
>CAZHFQ010000044.1:0-2288 GCA_964531915.1 uncultured Saccharimonas sp. (SeqCode)
AGTTTGGGTTTCCGAAAGGAAATGGTGGAAAAAAAATCCCTCTATTGATAGGAATTAAATGTAATGGCAAAAAAAACCATTCTGTGTATCGAAGATGACCGCTTTATAGGCGAAATGTATGTTCGTAGCCTTAAAAAAGCCGGGTTTAATGTTGATTGGGTTGTTGACGGCAATGATGGTTTAATTGCTGCACGAAATAAGGCATATGATGCCATCCTACTAGATATTATGTTGCCCGAACGTCGTGGTACAGAGATTTTAGATGCATTACGTGGTGGAAAAGAAGATTTAATTCCAAAAACTCATATAATAGTTTTAACTAATTTTCAGCAGGATGACGAATCCCGTATCGCAATGCAAAAACACGCCGATGCATATTTAATAAAAGCCGAGATTACGCCCAAAAAATTAATTTCAGTTTTAGAAAAACTCGACGATAAATAATCTCACCCATAGACATAACCCCATGTTAGTTGATAAAGTGGGGCAAGGTCATGGTCTCATCGTCTAACGGTCAGGACACCAGGTTCTCATCCTGGAAATCCGGGTTCAATTCCCGGTGAGATCACCAAAAATGACAATTGACAATAAACCATAGGCGTATTATTCTTGAACTATTACTATGTCAATTAAAAGGGTTAAAACATGAAAAAACTTCTCAAGAGAATATCAAAAAAGAATCTGAAAGAAACGAAACTCGAGCTTGCTCGTGCACATTTAATTATTGCCCTGCTTTCAATCGCAATTATCGCGTTACTTTCATTAGGCTCAACACAACCAGTGTCTTTTGATGCAACACTTTCAGCAATAAGCGTTTTCCTACTTAGTATAGTAACAATTATTTCACTTAGTATCTCAATCACTATTTATCGAAAATAATCCGTGGTGTCTTTTAACCCCACTACTTGTAAAAACTAACCATAATCGTCATAATAATCACCAGGTTAAATAAGTATTAGGGGGCAATATTAAACCAGTCACGTTAACCCGTTTTTGGAATCGCCGAATATGCGAGGTTGCTTTTTTAGTATCAGCCCTAATAATCGCACTTTATTTTTGGACTTACTTTTCAGATTCAGCCTATTTAGGCAAAACTTTATTTGTAAGTGTCCCGGCTATAGGTTTAGCTTTTGTGACTTTGCTATTTAGTTTTATATCTTATTTATGGGCGCCAAAGAAGTTTATACTTATAATGTCGTTATTAATATATCTAATGTTATCGGCTACTACCGCTGCTTTAATAGTGAGCACCGGAAATGCAGCCTCACCATTTATATCTTTGTGGATGTTTATTAGTATTTTCGCAGGTGTTTTTGGACTTTGGGGGTCACTCCCAATTTTGTCTGCTACAGGTATTTTTATCGCTTTACAATATATAAATCATAGTCTTCCAATTACAACCCTAATCATTGTCATTTTCAGCGGAATACTACCATTAATAGCAGGGTCAATTATTTGGCACGGAAAATCCGCCAAAGATGAGGTTGATAATGACAGTAAGGCATTTAAAAACTTAGCGAATGAGCTAAGCACTGTAGCAAGTCAATCTGAAGTAGTAATTAACGCTATTGGTGATGGCGTAATTGCTGTTGATAACCAGGGTATCATTCAATTAATTAACCCTGCGGCTCAAAATATTATTGGCTGGGGAAAACAAGATGCTTTGGCTTTAAGTTATAGATCTGTTCTAAAACTAATCAACCAGAGGGATGAAGCCCTTGACGCCACTAGCGACCCAATCCAACAAGCTTTAAATTCCAACCAAGAAATAAGAACCAATAACCTTATGGTAATGACGAGTAGTGGGAATAAAATAATGGTATCTTTGGTTGTATCTCCGGTCGGCGAAGTTGGTTCTGGGGTTATTACTGTTTTTCACGATATTACCAAGGAAAAAGCCGAAGAGAGGGAACAAGCTGAATTTATTAGCACCGCCAGCCATGAAATGCGCACACCAGTCGCATCAATTGAGGGATACTTAGGGTTAGTCTTAAACCCACAAACAGCACAGATTGACAATAGGGCACATGATTTTATTTTAAAAGCCCAAGCCTCAGCCAATCACCTTGGGCAATTATTCCAAGACCTTTTAGATGTGGCAAAATCAGAAGATGGTCGAATATCCAACAGACCTAAGGTGATAAATATCGTAAACTTTATTCATGATATAGTTTCAGAATTAAAACAAAAAGCTATAGATAAAGGCCTTAGTCTGGTTTTTAAACCCATGCCTGACAATCCAAACGAACGTCACATAGCCCCATCATATTCGGTAAACCTCGACAACG
>CAZHFQ010000045.1:0-2184 GCA_964531915.1 uncultured Saccharimonas sp. (SeqCode)
CCCTTATTGGCATCTAACATGGAATATACAACCTAAAATCTGTATTTTTTTCGTAATGTTGCTCTAATAAAAGCTTTTTAATAACAATCAAAACATTCCCTTTTTTTAGGTATAACATCTGTTACTTTTTTGCCAGAATACCCCCGAAGGGTTCTAGACCTTTATACCTATTGGAGAAGGGACACTAATGGCAATTTTGGTTAGGGCTAAATAATCGGCCGCTTTTTTGTATTAAAAAACCGCCCTTTTTAGAAGAGGGCGGTTAATTGTTTCCTCTTATCTGTAATACATCATAAGAGTGCCCATGTTTTTATCTGCGTTGAAATAAGGAGTTGCTTCGCCTAATCCTAGGGATTCACTAATGATAAAATTGATGCTATTTCCGTTCAATTCTTCATAAAAAACTTTATATCCCAGTATCTGCGCTGCCCCTGTAGACAAAGAGCTACCACAAGTGAATGATAGAGACCCTATTGTAGAATTAGACTCTGCCCCCATATAATTACATGTGTAACTCTGAACCAAGTCACTATCCAGCGCATCATATAATATTTTGAAGTCACACGCTTGATTAATTTCGTTAACGACGTTTTGATAACTACCAGAGAGTATTTGTGCTTGATCTGGAGTTCCATCGCCCTTCACTTGGAAGATTTTTGTCCATTTCCCCGGACAGTTCTTAGCTATCGTGCTGTGAGTGTTCAGAAGTTTACCTTGTGTTGTCTCTCCTTGAAAATCACATGCACTCGCAATCGACAGAGTAGCGATCGCAATAATCAGAAATAAGATTTTTTTCATGGGGATATGTTAAATAATGTTGCCATCAGTATATCAATTGGCAATATCTATTGCAATAGGGGCACTAATGGCGATATAACTAAGTCCGTAATGTTTATAAATTCCCCATGAAAAAATCATCAAAAATTATTCTTGCTATATCCCTGATTTTTGTAGTTTTGTTGCTAGTATCACTGCTTACCAAAGGAGGACGCTTGTTTTGGAATGAAGCTATAGTTGTTCCTGTTTTAAAACCATTTAGCGAAGCGTGTGGTTACAACTATTACGACGGAACAGAGCATATTACGATTGAATGTGGATGTGACGGTCTTCTTCTGGAAGACATTAATACAGGTCCAACAACATATTATTGCTTCGGGGAACGCGAAAATTGCGAATGTTTTTCTTCAGACTCGCCGCAATCCAAAGGGAAAGAAGTCGATTGTGCAAAATATCCCGATTTGGGTTGGTCTTATACTAATTAAATAATATCTAATCATATCAAAATGAAAAAAGTTATCTTACCTCTAGGGATCGCTATTGTTTTCCTTACCATGAGCATAGTGACCTCTGCTTTGGCGGTCGGGACTTTCGATGATGTCGGGAGTAGCCACGAAAATTATGATGCGATAACCTACCTAAAAGACAATGGAATTGTTCAAGGATATGATGACAATACTTTCAAACCCGACAAGACAATCAATCGCGCGGAATTCACAAAAATCATTATTGAAGCGACTTTTGACGACAACGAGATCGATTCGTGTATAGATAACGAAACAGCGAATGTGACAAATTTTATTTACTACGATGATGTTAATAAAAACGAATGGTATGCAAAATACATCTGTACGGCAACTGTCAATAATATCGTAAATGGATATAATGATGGAACTTTCAAACCAGCAAACAAAATAAACTTTGCCGAAGCTGCAAAAATTATAGCCACTTCCTTTGAGCTAATAGAGCCAACTCGTGGAGACCCTTGGTATGCGCCATACGTAGAAGCATTAGAGCTTCAAAAGGCATCTCCTTCTTCAATAACAAAGTTAGATAAATATATCACTCGTGGTGAAATGGCAGAGATGATTTGGCGTATATTGAACGATGTTCAGGACAAATCATCCACTTGCTTTGAAACACAGTGCCAGACATCATGGCAAACATACCAAAACAATACTCTTGACTATGAAATTCTCTATCCTGCTAACTCCGTAGAGATCGATGATGACAATCCTGAATGCGTAACTTTTCACTACAAAGATAACGGTTTGGAATTAGGATATTTAATGATCGGTAAAATTACCGATACTACTCCATACTGTGGGCGTACGGGATTTGGATATGACACAACAGCAATAAGTCAAAATGTTAATATTGAGGGGCAGAGCTACACCATGGAAGGAT
>CAZHFQ010000046.1:0-2036 GCA_964531915.1 uncultured Saccharimonas sp. (SeqCode)
GACGCACTATAAGGGTCATGGCCGCCAAGCCTATCATTCTCACGATACCCCCACACCCACTCCAGATTTTCGTAACACTTATCAGATGTGATGCAAACCAGTGAGCGTACCGAATCACATTGTCTTACAGCATCCAACAGATGCACGGAACCCATGACATTGGATCCAAAAGTAACAATAGGGTCATCATAGGATTTTTTTACCAACGCCTGAGCAGCTAGATGGAACACATACTCAGGTTTGAATTCCTGCAATGCACCAGACAGCGCGGCAGCATCACGGATGTCACCTTCCACATGATTGATCCTAGTCTGCAGGCCAAGTAACTCAAAATGATTTGGGCCGGGCTCGAGCGGCAGGGAAAAACCCATAACTTCAGCCCCCACTTCTTTGAGCAAATAGGTCAACCATGATCCTTTGAAACCGGTATGCCCTGTAACAAAGACCCGTTTACCCGAGAAAGACTCAAGAACATCAAGCATATTCATTCACCGCACCCATGGCGCCTTTCCCTCCTCATAAAGCGATTTGAGCAACTGATAGTCACGACTCGTGTCCATCGCCTGCCAGAAGCCATCATGCTCAAACATCATCATTTGACGATCTGTTACCAGCTTCCGAATTGGATCCCGCTCAAAAACAAGGTCCTCGCGATCATCCAGGTAATCGAAAAGCCCGGGGCTGGCAACAAAGAATCCCCCGGAGATACGCCCTTCAGTAGACTGGGGTTTCTCGTTGAACTCAACAATTTGTCCACCAGCTTCACCACCTAATTCACCAAAACGACCAGGCGGACGGACACCTGTTGCCGTCAGTATCTTGCCATGCGACCTATGAAATGCCAGCAATTGCCCAATGTCCACATCACTTACCCCATCACCATAGGTCAGCATGAAGTCTTCACCCTGCACATATTCCCGGATACGCGAAATACGTGCACCGGTCATCGAGTGGATTCCAGTATCTACAAGGGTGACTTTCCAATCCAAATCATCATGTCTGTTGTGATAAACCACACCGCCACCACTACCAAAACTTATGGTTAAGTCACGCGTATAAGCTTCATAGTTTAGAAAAAAATCTTTAATTACATGTCCTTTGTAACCTAGGCAAACTATGAATTCCTTGTGACCAAAGTAAGCATATGACTTCATAATGTGCCAAAGAATCGGGTACGAACCGATCGGTATCATCGGCTTTGGAATATCATCCGCAACATCCCTGATTCGCGTCCCGTAACCACCTGCAAGAATAACAACTTTCAAAATCTAACCTCCTTTTTAGTTGGGTTTATTGACCTTATCCTCCAAATCCTATTCAGCTATCGAAATTTAGTTGAGGACCACGGGCGTAAGTCCTTGAGTATCTACCCTCTTTTGATTCTTCACTCGACCTGAAGCTGAAATAAGAACGTATTTACCTTCGAGAATAGGGTGCATTGAATCTACTTCTTTTAAGTGGTCTTTAAATATTCTATTATATATGTCCGCAGTTACTAGTAAATAATAACCGTTATTAATTAAGTTCTGCATATGTAATACCAAAGGATCTAATAATACTTGTGCGGCCATAGGGTTGACAAAAGACAAAGAGATGAGATTGCTATGGTAGTAAAGCAAGAATTGTGTTTCCTCTCCAGCAAAAAAACTCATTCCTGATTCTAAGGTAAAAAACTGAATCCTGTTACTGTTTTTTGTAATGGCATAAATATCTGAAAGGATTTGATTAATTTTGTTAGATTTAGCCAAAAAAGGGTCATTGCAGTGCATTTGTAAATTTATGACGTTAGTATACTGAGCTTTCAGTTTATGGATGATATTATCCGAACATAAGAGTGATATTATTAAAATAAAAAATATGCTCAATAAGATGTCTATATTACTAAATATGAATTTACTAGTGAAAACTGATGTTTTGATACGTATAAGATCGAAAATAAAAAATAATAGAAAAATTAACGGTGTTCCAGCGAGATAAATATGCATTTCGCTACTTTGTCCGAAAAAATAAACTAAATTCCCAATACTAAAAAAAAC
>CAZHFQ010000047.1:0-1942 GCA_964531915.1 uncultured Saccharimonas sp. (SeqCode)
CAATAACTGAAGAGCAAGTTATCATAACACGAGCGGATTTAAAAAAAACAATTGGGAAGGCAGTACAGGCAGCGACTACCGAATTGACCGAGCAACCCCGTAATCATAACAACGGCCATGTCGGCAACCTAATCACTTTCGCTAAAACCCAATCACTGATTACCAACGCTATTTTATTCATCGTCATTATTGGGCTAGGCCTTTACATCACTTTTGATAAAATCAACGATCGGAATCAAGCTGCCTCAATAACCGAGCAATCAACAGTAGAGATGCCTAAGGTTTTCGACCAATTCAAACCAGACAATCAAAAATTGACAGCCGACCCCAACACCTATCAACAGATTATTAGTAAACAAACTGATAGTTTGGAAGAGAAATCAATTAGTGATAATCAAATAAGGGAAACTGTAAAAAAAATCGTTCTTCGCAGTGACATAGTTTCAGATATCATTCAAATCAATATTGAAGAATTTAAAAATAGCGGACTACCTGATGCCGAAGCTGTGCCTAAAGCATTCTTAGAAGAAAATGTCGCCACAGCGGTCATAACTGAATTAACAGAAGAGATCAAACGCTTCCCGCAGGCACTAGAATTGACCAAACTAGAACTCAAAAAAATCTCGGATTATGCTGAGAGAGAACTAAATAAATAGATGGTACTTTCATTATTAAGCCGCCAACTTGCTGGCGGCTCTTTTTTACTCTTAATTTCACTAACTAGTTATTGCCGTCCTAAAAGTTTTAAGGCCTCCTTAATCTTCTCACCAGCGTCAGTTGACTGGGTCTGGCCGAGCGCCAGTCGAGCGTCATTAGACGAGTAACCCAAAGACATCAGGGCCTCCAAAGCATCGCCAAAATCATCATTCCATTTTTCCGTCCCAACCGAAAAACCGCCGCCCAATTTCCCCTTCAAACCGATAACAATCTTTTCCGCGGTCTTAGGACCAACACCGGAAACCTTAGATAAAACCTCATGATTACCGGTTTCCACCGCTCGAACCAAATCCTCCAATTTAGCTTTCCTCAAGATATCCAAGGCGCTGCGCGGGCCAATACCGGAAATAGTGAGTAACAATTCAAAAAAATCCAGCTCTTCCAGTGTGGCAAAGCCATAAAGATCCAGGGCTGTTTCCGCCACCTGCGTATAAATAAAGGCCTCAACTTCATGGCCGACAATCAATTGATTCAGAAAACTATCCGGCATAAAAACCTTATAACCGACGCCAACCACATCAATAACAGCGAAATTATCCTTCTTAATATGACTAGATTTGTAGCGGATCAGTCCGCGCAAATAAGAAATCATAGGACTTGACAAAATAATTAATTAGGTTTAACCTATATCTAGTGTATAGATTTTAAGCTCTTTTGACAACCGCCACAGAAAGGAGCGGAAAACATGGGCAAAAAAGAAAAAGACAAAGTGAAAGATGAAGAACGCCCCATAACCATAGACGAGGCGATTGAACTACTGCAACCGGATGAAGTGGTAACACTTCCAACTAGCGTCCTTCAAATACTATTACTTAGTGCCGCCTTAACATTCGTGCCTCAACGTCCGCCAACCACCCCAATCGATACAGATAGCACTAGAAATGATTAGCACATAAAAGCTGTCGAATTTTTCCGACAGCTTCTTTTAAAAAATGAAATTAATTCTACTTGCCAAAAACCGTCTCGGGCAACTTTTTCAACTCATCACCCCAGCGTTCCAACTTGCTGACACCCTCATCACCAGTCAGCCGCTCGAACAAAGCTGTCCAACCAGCCCATTGAAAGGTCGTCATAATGGCTGTCACCGATAAAACACCGACAACGATCAGAATAACCGCTACCGCAGAAAAAACAACTTTCAAAAATACCGGCAAAGCGACGAAATAAAAAGGTATGACTACCAAAGGAATGCCCGACAAAAAAGTAATAATGAAAGCCGAAACCG
>CAZHFQ010000048.1:0-1920 GCA_964531915.1 uncultured Saccharimonas sp. (SeqCode)
TCGAACTCCTAAAGGATTGGATAATTGAAGCCAACAAAGCCGATAATCTCGCTAAAACAAAAAATTTCCCCGGAATGAGGAATTTTTTGAAAACCGTCGGCTCGAACCGCACTATTTTAAATGGCAAATTGCAAATTGATTTGAAAAAACCCTTTACAGCCCTCTCTAAGCGAGCGGAGCGAGCAGTTGGCATAAGTGATATAAATGTACTAAATTCATTATGGTGGACCCTATCGGATTCGAACCGATGACCTCCTCATTGCAAATGAGGCGCTCTACCAACTAAGCTAAGGGCCCATATATTAATTTACTTTATTAATCTTGCCATCTTCTATAATCTTTTTTATTATATTTTTGTTCTTGTATTTTTTTAATTTTTTTTCTGTGCCGATTGCCTCTTTTATCGTGTCAAACTCTTGGGTAAAGACCAGTTCAACGTCTTTCGAAAATTTTGTCCCGGCCTTTTTGCCTCTTTTATGTTCCAACATCCGACGATTAATGTTCGACGTTGATCCTATATAATAGCTATCACTTCCGATTTTAATTATGTAAACATGTGGCATATGTGTTTGCTAAGTTCCGATGATCCGCAAAGTGGATATCGGAATCCCGAATGGCTGTGCCACTTCGGGACTAAGGGCCCATACAACGTGAGTTATTATATAACAATTTCGACAATGTTTCAACTTTTCTATATACAAATATAAAAAATAAGTATATATTAATATTGATTAGGATTCTACGAGGAGAGGAGTGAAAACATGACCGAAGAAGAACTCGTAAAGCGCAGAGTGTGGGTTGCATTAATCGTAGCAAAACACGATCTGGCTGTTGAGATGGGTTTGCCCAATGCACTCGAAAAAGGATCAAATGACCAAATGCAGTTTGAGGCTTTGATTAGGAAAGGGGGGGGATACTACTACACACTTGAGCCTTTGGTGGCCGAGGTCAAAAGGCTCAGAGAAGAGTACCACACTCTAGTCTCCCAGGCGAAATCAGCAAAGTCCAAGAAATCCCGAAAAGTCCAAAAACAGAACTGAGAGGTACGCCAACCCGGTGCGCCTCTTTTGTTATCAACTAACGGTTGACCTGCAATCTGCCATACCGGGTGTGGCAGAAGGTGCGTGGATCTGATAAAATGTAGATATGACCCCATTGAGGAAAGAAAAATTTATCAACGGTCAACTTTATCATATTTATAGCAGAAGTATAGCAAAGTTTGAAGTATTTAATACTGCTGGTGAATATGCCAGATTTATTAAATTGATGAACTTGTTTCGTTATGAAAACTTTAAGTATAAATATTCTCAGTTTAACGTTTTAAGTGACAAGCTGAAATCCGAAATAATTAGTAACCTAAAGAAAGATAATGATAAATTGGTAGATATCGTGAGTTACTGTCTCATGCCAACTCATTTTCATCTTATTCTAGAACAAAAATCTGATTATGGGATTTCCTCATACATCAGAAGATTGCTTAACGGCTATTCAAAATATTTTAATCTTAAACACAGAAGAACTGGTCCACTGTGGTCGTCAAGATTCAAAAGTGTTTTGATTGAAGATGACGAGCAACTTTTACATTTGACAAGGTACATTCATCTAAATCCTACATCTGCTGGATTAGCAAAACGGCCAGAAGATTGGCAACATTCTTCTTATAACGAATATATTAATGATGCAAACTACATTTGCAATTATTCTGATAGACTCGAGATCAACTCAAAACAATACCAGAAATTTGTGAACGATAGAAAGAAATATCAGAAAGAACTGTCAATTATTAAATCAGTAATTATTGATAACTACACAGGTTGACCTGCAATCTGCCACACCCGGTGTGGCAGAAGGTGCATGAACCGGAAGGGTTTAGGAGCAACTACATTTTAATCCGTGCTATGCCCGTGTCCTACCGTGTGG
>CAZHFQ010000049.1:0-1909 GCA_964531915.1 uncultured Saccharimonas sp. (SeqCode)
ATAAGCTCGTGTTTAGGAAGGATGCTTGTTGTAGTATCCATTACTTTAATACATAGTAATATTAATAATATCTTTAATCATTTTTAATGATAATGATAATTTTGGCCTGATTGGCGATATTGGGGGTTAAAAATTACGTATTCAGGTTCTAATCCTATATGGATTTTATTCTTTGGATAATGACACGCCGCCGACCTATTGTTGATGAACTGTCCTGTCATATGCGACCGATCCTCCGTCTTTTGTTGATGGCTCTGAATTTTGTTGTCCATCTTATAATAATATTTTTAAAAAAAATATAGTATAGTATGGACGCACGCGTAATAAAAGAAGCAGTTGTTGTCGGTGGAGCAACCGTATTAATAGGGCTTGTAGTCGGCTATGTGGTAGGACGCTACTTTTCTCCAGAATTACCGGAAGTTTGTATGCGATAGAATAAGCACCATATAATGGAAATAAGCTTATTCTTAACCGGCGCATTTGTTCATATTATTGCCGAATTGTTAGGAGTAAATAAATGGTATTGCTCTAATGGAGCTGCTTGTTTAAGTTAAAATCGTGGGCATTGACCAGTTGAAGGGTCGCATTTTGGACGGCAATACTGACACGTTTTTTTGTTCGGATGATTTTTTTTACGACATAGCACTTTACACTTAGGCGACATACAGCAATGGGAGACCGTTATTTGTTGCCCGCAATAGCACATAGTAGTATATACGTATATAACCTGCTTTACCTTTAATTAAAAAACGAATTTTATATGTCTATATATAATACTTAATTTGTCTACCAAGACCAAACATTGTGTGTTTAACATCCATTGTCAAATCTCTGATGGACTCTACTCAAATCCTTGTTAAAGGATCTACGATTTTCATTCGTAATCTCTCCCCCGCCCATGCCTCTGTTATTACAGATGGATTTTCGGGACAAAAACTTGGCCATTTCTGGAAACTAGAGATGGACAAAGCCTTCGCAGCTGCTGCTGCCGACGCAGGTAGCTCTTCTACTGGAGGAGCTAATCATACGCAAGATGAACGTGTAAAGTGGTACACGGGAAAGCCCATATTCTACCGTGGTACTGTGAATGACGACTTCACAGAAGAAATGTTGAAAACCGCCATTTTCACCCTCAAGATTGATGGTCGTTGTGCTTGTATTCGGATTGATGACGGACATCCAGTTCTGTATGTTCGTCATGATGCCCGTCTAACTGAAGAAGGAATGAAACGCTATGAAAACGGAGAAAAGGTTGAATATCCTCGCGATTTCAAGCCTGTTCCTGGAGGAATTCCTTGTTCAGATGAAGCCGAAGCCAGACATTTCCCTCTTCAACGGCCTATGAATAAAGGAGATAAGTGGGAAATGGAAGCATTCAAGAAAACGATTGACCACATTCCTGAGGAAGAATTGGTTGCTGGAACTGTGGAAGTGATGGGACTGAAGATTGGTAAAAATCCTGAAAAGTTTGAACGTCAAGGGATAATCTACCACGCGTCTATCGTCTTTGAAATTCCGGATGAACTTCGGACGTTTGAAGGCGTGCGTGAGATACTCAAGGTGTTTGATATTGAAGGATTTGTGTGTTATGACAAAGTGAGTGGCAAAATCTTCAAAATTCGGAAAGATTGCTTTGAAGGGATGAAGTTTCCGGATTTGAATGGTGTTCGTGTTCCTGTGAGCCTTATGTGAGGGGCATTTTTTTATTTGATTTTTTTACAACTTATAATTGGTAAATGGCGTCAATCCATTATGGAATATAAAAAAATGAAGTGTGAGACACACTATCCATCTTCTGGTCATTGGTATGGCCCAGTGTGTTCTATTACAAAAAGTGGAACAATTAAAGCAATATATCTTTTACGTTTTGATTGTTCATGTGGTTGTAGTCAATGTAAAACGTGTATTG
>CAZHFQ010000050.1:0-1864 GCA_964531915.1 uncultured Saccharimonas sp. (SeqCode)
CTCAACTAAAACTCGTGTTCTAAACCAAAAAAGTGAAATTTGCCAAAGTTTAGTAGATAATTCCGACATCCACTTCCATGCGTTATCCACATCAAAAAATTTAACACCATAGTCTAAGTCTCTTATTTCCTTTGGAAGGAGTTGATCATGTTTCTCAACAACGGTATCGGGTATCTCGTTAGCCAATTCTGTTGGCGTTGGTTTATTACCCTCAAGAATCGTATTTATCGCTTGGTTCACATCATCAATCGTACTATTTGTAATATCTATGATTCCCCCATAGCAATCAGCGGACAAACCTTTGGAACGCAGTAAAATAGTTATCGTGTTAGTAATAAGATCACCCAACCAAGGCAGTAAATGAACGGTATTCCCTAACTGAATGACAGATTTTCGATCAAGATATAATTCGTGGAAGCAATTCATCGCTTCTGCAAAAAACACCTGAGCCGTTTTTTCAAGATAAATAGGTAAAGAGCGTGTAATATAAATATGCTTCATTTCCTGACGAACAATAGTGTGAACTGTTTGGCTATCGCCACCAAACATGGGTGGTTTTCCGCCGGTGGCGCGTTTAAGAATCACCAATTTCTTCTCTGCATTTACACTTAGTACTTTCCAACGTTTTCCTGCAAAAATAATGAGTTGATTTACAACTAATGGATTAACGATTGGAATAGTACCCAAGATACGTCCTTCGCACTCCAAGCGATATTCCTCAGGGGTATTAAACGCTGTATAAAAAGTATAGTGTTCAACCATTTTTTCGCCCCGACATCCGAGAACTAGTTGTCCGGCTTGCGGTTGCGTAATTAACTCTTGTTGACCAAGTGTTTTTAAAAAAGCACCATAAAGATTCTGATCAACTTTTTTAAATGGACCTGTTTTGCATAGCAATATCCATAATTGATCGGCGCGTACACCACCATATTGACCAATAACTGAAAGGGTTTGCTGAACAAGGGTCGAGAGATGGTACTGATCATCAGGAGCCGGTTCATACCATTTTTTTAGTAAAAGATTGATCATGGCCACGCACTGAATAGTTTGAAGCCGCAGCCGATCCAGTAAGTGGCTCTTCGCTGTGATTTCACATTCGGGAATAAACATCCGCAGTACTGCCGGTTCTCCTCGCCGCCCAGAACGTCCCAGACGTTGTCGTAGACTCGAAACAGAATGAGGAGCGGTTACTTGACTGATAGAATTGACACTTCCGATGTCTATTCCAAGTTCCAGCGTCATGGTGCACACCGCCGTGGTGGGTAAATGGTTTTGTTGAAAACGCATTTCTAAACTTTCACGAATTTCTTTTGATAAACTTCCATGATGTGGGAAAAATTCATTAGGGACATGATCGCGTTTACAACAATCCGTTAATTTAGCGGCAATCTCTTCAGTTTTTCCTCGGCTATTTGCGAATACTAAATGTGATTTACCTCTCAGAGTGATGTACAGGTCTTCGATTATTTGGTCAATGGCGAGAGGTTTTTTTTCATCCGGATTTGCAGGGATTATATACCCGCGAAGCTGGATTTTCAAATCCGAGCGAAATAAGTTCGACTCGATGATGTTACAGGGTAGTTTCCCATCGGGGCGTAAGTATTTGGCAACATTGTGGATATCACCCAATGTAGCACTCAATGCGATGCGAGGGACACTACGTTGTAAAAGAAATTCTAATCTATGTAAGAGAGACTGTAGTTGGCAGCCTCTCTCGGAGCCGATAAAAGCATGGAACTCATCGATAATAATATAGCTTAAGGAATGGAATGCCTGTATACACCAATTGGCTTGATTCAATAGTAATGATTCAAGTGATTCAGGTGTTATCAGTAGAATGCCGCGGGGTGATTTTCGTAGTTTT
>CAZHFQ010000051.1:0-1747 GCA_964531915.1 uncultured Saccharimonas sp. (SeqCode)
TCTCCTCGCCAGAGCTTGGCATACCCCGTAGCT
The DNA here is from genome assembly GCA_964531915.1 of uncultured Saccharimonas sp. (SeqCode). Classification (GTDB taxonomy): domain Bacteria; phylum Patescibacteriota; class Saccharimonadia; order Saccharimonadales; family Saccharimonadaceae; genus UBA1547. Next base: position 34 of record CAZHFQ010000051.1, read on the forward strand.
CTGCTGCGGGGTAGTTGATTATTGTGGAGCAAATCACAGAAATAATATCAAAATTTGGGTGACGACGAGCGTATTTTAGTCATTTTCAGGAAGCTCGGAGGAACCATATAAACTGTGTTAGGGGAAGTTCCATTTTTTTGACTTTTATAAATCACAGAAATATTATCGGAATTTGGGTCGAACGATGACGTCAGGAAGAGTGAGCCAGATAATTGGTGTTAGCTCGCCGTAGCGAAAAGAAGGTCGCCCGAAAGGGCGACCTAATATCAAAGAATGATTATTCCAATGCTTCGTCTATTGACATTTGTCCGTTTACTTCTAGTATAGTACTATCCCTATCTGATATAAGGTGACCTGTAAAATGTATAGTACCTAGCTTCTCACTACTAGCAAACGATACTTTTCCCGGCTTCTCTCCACGCAATACATCGTCATTGAGTATATTGTAATCAAGTGATAAATCCTCTACCATTTCACCAGAGCTTATGGATGTACTTCCCTGTTTACCATACTCAGTTTCTTGATCATTTTTTTTCCATGCCTTTTTGACCATGTCCGTAACCACTTTTAATAAATAAGATTTACTCTTTTCCACTCGCTCTTCGTGTTTTTGCTGCTCCATGGTCTTTGGAGTAAGTTGTTCTCTAATCTTAGCAACATATTTTTTCAATTCCTCAGGCAGTTTGTCGTCTCCGCCAAGCTGTTCAACTAATGATTCGATTCTGCTCGTCAATTCCTTAATTTCTTCTTCGGCTAATGTGCCGGGATTATTTATCTCTTCATATAACTGGCTTGTTGTTTCTATCAGTTCATCGTTTAGAACTTCTGCAGTTGGTTCTCCCTCTATGCTAGATGCCGTCATAATTTTTCCTTTCTACAGCATTATCTAATTATGCTGTCTATTATTAATAATAAAAATGTATATACATAAAACGCGACCGTTTTATAAGACGTTGCGAAGTTCGCGTGGTGTTATAATTTGGCGGCCTGCCCGCCGAAGCGTAAGCGGAGGCGGGAGCCAAACACGTAAGCGAACGAGCAATGTCCGCAAGCTGATTCATTTAGCAATGGGCGAGCCTTATAAAACGTGTTATGTGATGTAGGTAGAAATTTCTTTTCCTTAATGTATTTTGGCAATTTATCTCGTAAATTTAAAAGTGGCAAGAATTTGTTTAAATAATGGCTCGTAGTCTTTGCCTGACTCATTATAGCTAAACTGCCAATAATACGAATGACCATTGCTGGATTCTAGTACGTTGGGTATGATTAGGACTTTTCCATCGTTACTATTTTCACTATTACTGGTGTTCATCGTACCAATGGTAATTTTTCCAAGACTATTTTCAGTGATCTGATAGGTTTTGTCAGGGAAGAATGGTCCATAGCCGTCCGGATCAATCTCAAAGCGCATAAATGGTTTTTCTGACGCGGTGGCATCAGTTAACTCAATACGATACCAATTGAAACCTTTAGGGTGACCGATATATTCAATTTGTATTTTATCAGTAACTGTCTGAAAATTTGGTGGATATGAAAAAGAAAAACCATATTTATCACTCTGATATGTTTTCCAATCTATAGTTTTGTCAACTGGTTGCGTTGGTTTTTGCGTTACTTCTGGAGCAGATATAACTGGCGGGGTGACTTGTTGAAGATTTTCAATTTGACTCTGTAAAGCAGTAATTTGTCGTTGCAAGGATTGTTCTGTGGATTG
>CAZHFQ010000052.1:0-1714 GCA_964531915.1 uncultured Saccharimonas sp. (SeqCode)
AACCGGAGTATCTAAAAATTTGTTTATATCAGCGAATTCGATAATATCGTTAAATTTCTGTTTAATTTCCTGGCGAGTCATTCCAAGAATCGCTCCATTTAGATAGATATTTTCTCGACCAGTTAATTCTGGATGAAATCCTGTGCCAATTTCTAATAAAGATGCAACTCGACCTCGTAAAGTAATTTTCCCGTTGGTGGGAGGAGTAATTTGCGCCAAAACCTTTAGCAAAGTGCTTTTCCCAGAGCCATTTCTACCAATAATACCGACTACCTCACTAGTTTTTACTTCGAAGTCTATGTTATCTAAAGCCAAAAACTTATCGTGATGGTGTTTCTTTTTAAAAAGATTAGCTAAGACATCTCGTATCGCATCATATTGGGCGTGTTCCCCCAGGTAGTAAGCCTTGCTAAGTTGTTCGATTTTAATAATAGGTTGTTCCATACACAAATTTATAATTCGTCAGCAAAAAACCGTTCGGTTCTTCTAAAATATGCTATACCTATAATTAAAATAGGTATTGTCACCAAGGCTGACATACCCAGCAACTGAGGCCAGTTTGGTAAGGGTAACCCCAAAAGAAAACTTCTTGATATGGTGATAATCCCGGCCATAGGGTTGAGCATGGCTAGCGCTTGAAATCGCTCGGGGATTATTTCAAGAGGATAAATTACAGGAGTAACAAACAATAATAGTTGGGTAAAAAATGGCAGAATATATCTAACATCACGGTATCTGGCATTTAGGGCCGCCAAAAAAAATCCTGCCCCCAAGGCTATGATAAGAGTCAGAAACAATAAAATTGGTAATATTAAAATACCTTGCCAATGAGGTGTGTATTGGTAGAACCACATTAAACCCAGCAATACAATAAACGCAAATACAAAGTCTACTGCCGGGGTGGTCGCTTGTGCTATTGGCAGAATAATGCGGGGGAAATATACCTTTTTAATCATATTTTCATTACCAACCAGACTATTACTAATATCAGTTAAAGCAGTATAGAAATAATTCCATAGAAGCAACCCAGCATAGACAAATATCGGGTAAGGTATGCCTTGAGATGGGACATTCATTAAGCGACCAAAAAACACACTAAATATAATCATTGTAATCAGTGGTTGGATGATAGCCCATGCAATACCGATTACAGTTTGTTTGTAGCGTACTTTAATGTCTCGCCAAATAAAGATATACAATAAATCGCGAAATTGCCATAACTCATGTAAGTTAAGTTGGGTTAGACCTTTTGGTGGTAATATCTCACGAGTTTTGGTGTTGCTTTGTGAATTCATAAATTTAATCGATGCGCATAATAGACTCTTGTGTTATACCTCAAAATCGGAGAAAACTCAATACGGGAGAGCATTCTTGGCTCACCATGATGGGAATAATAAAAACTTTTAAGATGGACTAAGTGAAACTTGATATGTGGCGGGAATGACGGGGCTTCCACCTGCGCTTAATCTCATCCCAAATCGGTCATTAGCCGCTTGAAATATAGATTGCGCTACGGCGGACCTTGCTTCTCACCCCATTCCAATCAACTAAAAATACTTGGCAACAAATTATTACCAACTATTTTTTTTGGCGGGAGTGACGGGACTCGAACCCGCGACCTTCTGCGTGACAGGCAGACGCTCTAACCAACTGAGCTACGCCCCCGCCGTGAAATTTTTTTAACTAACTGCTTGCCCCGTAGAATCCCAAAGGG
>CAZHFQ010000053.1:0-1686 GCA_964531915.1 uncultured Saccharimonas sp. (SeqCode)
AATTTTAGCCTCATGTCTGTATTATAACTTAAAATAAATGAAATGAAAAACGGCTAAGGTGTAATTTATGTTTTTTTACCTTAGCCGTTGTGCAATCAGAAAAAATCTGATTCTCGCAATTGCCTTGCAATAGACAAAACTTCGTCCATCAAATTTTCAACTGCTGGAAAAGTGTTTTTAACCGACTGTCCAATTTCTTGCAGATTTTTTTCTCCCATCATCTGTTTGACTATAAAAGCTCCAACCTCATTAAAGGTTAAAACGCCTTTACCTTGGAAAAAGCCAAGAAATCCATCGAGATCTTGTCTTATTTTAAATCGGCAATTTATCTTAGGTACAAACTTATCGTTCATAATTACCTCCTTTGTTTTGCTGGATAAATTCATCAGGAGCATATATCCCGCCATCATAACAAGAGGCTGAACATCCACCACCGCAAAAGCTGTCGCATTCCTGACATTTCACAGGCAACCATTTTAGAGATCGGAAATGAGATAACCGTTCAGTCCATATTTCAGTTAACGAAGTCTCTAAAATATTACCATAACTTCCTTTGGCAATAGAACACGAACGGACATTACCCAAGTGATCAATATGGCCAAAACCAGTACCCTGCCAACAGCCTATTACATAATCATGGTATTTGGCGGAAAGTAAACATAAAGGAAAAGCATCTCCAAAACTGGCTAAAACACCCAGCTCATTTCGGACTCTTTCCAATTGCGGAAAAACAGACAAATAATCATGCAGTGATAGTTTGACTTGTTCCCAATCAGATTTAGCTCGACCATAAGGAGTCAAACGCCCCACATTTATTTCGTCTATTTTTACACCGCTTACTTTTAGCCATTGACAAGTATTAAAGACTGACTGATAGTTACTTTTGGTCAATGTATAGAGAACGGAAATACCGATACCATTATCTATACAAGCCCGTATGCCATTTATTGCCGCCTCAAATGATCCAGCAACTTTAGTTATGCCTTCGTGAATTTCTTTTGTGCCGTGCAATGAAATAGCACCGCCGATAATACGGTGAGCCATTAACTTTTTGGCTACCTCCGCGTTTATACACGTACCATTGGATACAAACGACAAAAAGAAATCCAGCTCATCGGCATATTCTAATACTTCTCGCCAGTGTGGATACACAAAAAATTCTCCTCCAAATAACCGAACTTCAAAAACCTCAGCCTTAGCAAGTTTATCCAAAATGGATGTAACTTGTTTTAATGGAGGATGACTTAATTTTTTGCATTCCATTTCAGCATTAAAACAGAACTCACAAGCCAAATCGCAGACGGGACTTACTTCAAAATTTACCGAAATAGGCGATTTCATACTTACCAACTCGTTCATCTCTTTCCTCCTGTAAAATAAGGAGTTGGAGGATAAAATTTTCATTCATCCCTCCAACTCTGTTCATATACTCACTTGCAACAACGGCAAGTGCACTGACCAGCGCACTTCAGTGTAGCCATACGCATCGGCGTAAGCTGAGGGCGAACACCCTTCAAGACACTGAACTTTGCCATCACGGCCTTGTTCGGCTTACTCATCACGCTTTCCTCCTTCCTTGCCTATAATATTCCATTGGTTCCTTGGGTTGAAAACTTACTATAAGTTTTTTTAACCCTATTGATCTAGAGGAGCAATAAAAGAAATAGGACTTGGTGTTCGATGTTA
>CAZHFQ010000054.1:0-1578 GCA_964531915.1 uncultured Saccharimonas sp. (SeqCode)
GTGACGGGACGCAATATACTGGCTCAATCGCAAACTGCGCTTCTCAAGGTTCACAAAGTTGTTATGCAGCAGGAACATACTATGCTGGCACGACTCAAATAGTTAATAATGCTGCGACTGCGCAGTCTGCAGGGTATTATGCTGCTTTTAATCTTGCTGCCGTGGATACTGATTTGGCGGCTGGCAACATTGTAGCAGGTAAAACCATATTTGGTGTTGCTGGTAGCGCTAAAGTCACTAAATGCAGAGCTTATCTTCCGGGCGGTTGCGGGAGTGAAGAGTGCACCCTTGGGACGGCTTGTACTAATTCGTGCTATTATGGGGGCCTAAATTACGTTATCCAGACTTTTGCCGGCGACTATTATAGTTTTCGTTGCTCGGTTACTGGTGGGATAGGATATTCCAGCTGTTCGTGTTCACTATAATCTAAACCACCTCACAGTTTTATGTATGTGCCCTTGGGTGATTTTATTTTTTATCGTGACTTTGGTTGAAACAACAAAAACTGACCCTTGAAAACCTTGATTTTTTAGGGCTTGCTTGCCCCAAGGTCAACTTCTCTATGGGCAGACAGAAATTTATAAACCTTAAGAATATTTATGAACCCCGTTAGAAATTCGAGTCTGAATTTCTTGGGGTCAGAAAAAAATATGAAGCAACAAAACCAAAAAATTTTTAACCCCGTTATAAATAAATTTTTAAGCGGGGCTAGCGGGGGAAAAAACATTATCTTAAAAACTTTTAAACTTATCAATTCCCGTTTTGTTTATTTACTGGTTGGTATTTTTTTGGCGGTTTCAATCACTTGCGTTTACGCCGCCTGGAATGACGCTAAAACCGGGGGTTCAGGCGAGCTTGGCCAGACTAATTGGAATACTTTGGTTAATGAAATTCACAGTAAATGCGGGACTAATTGCGACGCGGTTGCTACAGCCGCCACCGCTTCCAGCGATATTTTAACCGAGAACAACTGGAATAATCTGGTTGATTTGACCAGCACTACCTTGACTGACTGTTCTGATAATAATGGCGGAAAATGCTTTATTAATCAGGCTTCAAAGAGTGTTTTGGATACTGATTTAGTGGCCGGGAATATTATATCTGGTAAAACTATATTTGGTGTTGCTGGAACTGTAACACCGCAGCCACAGTGCGATCCCTCAATTCAATATTATATATGTGCGGGCAGCTGGGATTATCAATGTTTTGCATGTACGGCTTCGCCGAGTGCTTGCATAAATTGGTGCAGACCCCAGATGGGAGGAGCAGCCTTTTGCTCCCTTTGGCTCGCCAATCATTGTTATTGCTATGCCAACAAGACGATCCAATATGGTGGATCAGATACTTGGGCAACCTACTGTCGCAATTAGTAAGTAACATAATAAGGCGCACTTAGATGAATTACTTGGTTTTAGTTGGGTATATTGGGTATATAATGTAAATAGGTTTTGTAATTATAATAATTGGGGCTAAAATAAAAGTCTAAAATGGATAAACAAGAAGCGAAAAAACGAATAACCAAGTTAAAAAAAGAGATTGACCATCATCGCTATCTTTATCATGTCTTAGATAAGATTG
>CAZHFQ010000055.1:0-1562 GCA_964531915.1 uncultured Saccharimonas sp. (SeqCode)
TCCAATTTTTTTGAGTCATAGTTCAATTGTTAAAAAATAAAAATGGCGTATAACATACCTTGCTATCTGACGCTGCGAAGTTTACGAAATGGTAGAATTGCGCGGAGCGCTACCATTTAAGTAAACGAGCAGTGTACGCGGAATGAAATGGAGCCAGATAGCTGGTGTTAGGTACAGTTGTGCTAATTTTTTTATTTACCTAGCAAATTTAAAGGAAGATAATAATTTTTCAAAATCATCAAGGCTATCATAATCATTTAATCTAATTATTAATGTGTTCCTTGGTTCAGTAGGAAAAGGAGAAAGAATAACCACAGTATTGCCTGATCCCATTTCGGTTCCCTCTAAGCGCTTGCTTTCAACGCCATCAATTGTGACATCTTCAATAGTCATATTTCCAATACTGTGTCCATGTTTTTCCAGCAGTGAAGTATGACCTATATTACTGATAGTAAAACTTACTATGCCCATGTAGTCTTCAACTGGTTTATTATCAATCACTACAATGTCAATATTATCATCATCTATCTTTCCCTTTTCTTCATAATACCAGTTTTTAGAATAAGAGAATGAATATCCTAGGCCATAAATATTTCTTTGGTATGACCTAGTTTCTGATGGAGGTGTTGTATCTGGATTAATGTTGACGTTAGTTTGATTGGTGTTTTGGTTTACGTTTGCCGTAGGTTGGTTAACATTTTGATTTTGATTCACCGCTGGTTGATTTTGATTTAAATTTTGATTTTCAGGTGGTGTTTGTTGTATACAGCCAACTAACATCAAACTAACAATAGTCAGTGTGAATAAAATTGTTTTTTTCATAATTTTTCTTTAATAATTAGATTGGTAAAATTAAACATTAGAAATTAGCACAATTGTATCTAACATACCTTGCTATACGACGTTGCGAAGTTATTGTGGTGGTATAATGTCCCGAAGCGTCAGCGAGGGATACCACCTAAAATAACGAGCAATGTAGGTGAGGTAGCCGAAGCGTCAGCTGAGGTGTTACCGAACCGTATAGTGGGTGTTGTCGGATGTAGTAAAAAACGAGAAATCGCCCTTGACTTTTTAAATGGAATATGTATAATATACCATTGTTCTTTGTAGGTGAATCTTATCACTGCTGATAAGATTTCTCAATTGTTTTTGGTGATCTTTAACCGAGACGAGAGGAGGTGAGAAAGATGGCTGAGCCTAAATGTCCAAAATGTGGACATAATGTGTTTAAGACGAAGCCTGTAGAAGGAGGGTGGCGCATAGTATATTGTGATAAATGCGGCCATATTATTGGCTGCGTGTGAGCACAAAGTAGAAAACTGGCTATTTAGATAGACACCGAGCCCTGGTAGGTTAAACCGAAGGGGCTTTTTTCTTTTAGCAAAATCACCAAAAACAATTATTTTCTGCTTGCTCTCCGTAGCTTTTAGCGAAGGAGGGAAAGAAAATGTTTTTTACTATTTCCGACAACGTATCCGAATATCGGAAGTTGCCGAAGCGTAGCGAAGGCAATTTGCGAAAATTGCGAGCTGAGCAATTTTCCCGATATTCGGTGTTGTCCG
>CAZHFQ010000056.1:0-1528 GCA_964531915.1 uncultured Saccharimonas sp. (SeqCode)
ACTGAAATTTCCGTTCACATCTGGAGTATAAGCAATCTTACTAATCACAGAACCATGATAACCTTGACGGAGATCAGATCCTTTAAACGCATCATCAACAACATCACGAGTTTCGCATCCGTCCACATACTGAGCCAAAACGTAAACCTCGTCGTTCTCCTTCAATACTCCGTTCCAAATGCGATCCATACCAATGCCACCTTGGATAAAATCATCTCCGCCATGCTGATCAACATAGCCCAGCTCAGCTCTTAACGAAAAATCGCCAACTTCTTTAGCTACTGATGTTACTATTACATCTTCACGAACGTAGGTTGGCACAACAGCCATCCCACCTGAATTTAAAATTTCAACATTGGGTATGGGGCTATGAGAATAATCATGGCGATAGCTAACACTAACATCAGTTTCAGCCAATCTTGTCTTTGCTCTGATGGCAAACTCGCCATAATTGTCATTAGGAGTGTCAGTATCTCCGTAAACCAATCCTGTTGGTAATTCCCTTTCCCAGCGTCCGCTAGGCAGTGTTGTAGATGTAAAAATTGGCAGATAAGCAAATTCTATGAAGTCTTCATAGTCATCACTGTTATAACGAGCACCAAAACCCATTACTGCCTTATATTCCCAAAAAGGAATAATGGTCAAATCTTTTGGACTAAAATTGAATAAAGAAACTTCGTCCAATACCGACCAATTCACTACTTTTTTTCCTGCCCAAGCTTGATAGCCATTGGCGTAATTGAAGTACGCTTCATGAATATCTACAATTGAACGGTGTTGACTTTTAGCAGAAAAGTTATCAAAAACTCCATGAGCGTAACTCTCTGAATCAAATCGTAAGTCGCCCTCTAGCATGAAGGCTAACTCCTCCGAGAAATCAATTTTAGCCTTTGGCTTAAATCTAACCTCTCCGTAGGCATCACCCTCAAAATAGGCAATGCTTAAAAAATTCAACTCACCGCTAAAATTAGTTTTAAGCGCTGGTTGAACCAATTCTTCCTGTGATACCATTGGTACTACAGTGTCATCATGTTCCCTAATTAAATCTTCTTCTAGCACTGGCACTGGCATTACAACTAACTTCTCATCACTTTTTTCATAGCTGATAACCAGAATAGACTCTTCATTCTTTTCCGTTGTTATTGTGATCATCTCGTCAATCTCTTCAATTGACTGAGTTTCCAACTCTTCCAAACCCAAAGGTCTAACGAAAGAAGATGCTGGTGAAGTGAAAAAAGAAAAAAGACACAATAGGATGATAAACAAGTTTCTGATTTTCATGATTTTTCTCCTTATCAAAATAAATTTATCTGGACAAAAATTCCTCAGGATTGAAATAGGATTTTGACATCCCCTTGTTCATCTCTCTTTTTTTAACAGTAAAGAGAGTTGCTCTGTTAGAGGTATTACTTTTTACCTCTGCGATTTCTGCACGCCAACGACCATTATTGTCAAAACTGATATTTTTATATTCCAAAGTTTTTAACAAACCCTTAGAATTAAAATATTCAATTTTTTCAATTGCGAA
>CAZHFQ010000057.1:0-1511 GCA_964531915.1 uncultured Saccharimonas sp. (SeqCode)
TTCGATAGGGACTGTTCAAAACAATGCTTGTAGCTATACGCACTAGAGTTACTAGAATAACTTGTGTGTAGCAAATTTGAAATGACCCCAATGTCTAGACCACGATCCAATATATATTTAGGAGATCTTAGCCCTGGTTTTATGTGTTAAAATTCCGTCACGGTACAGCCGGGGACGGCGATGACTGTGACGTGATTTAGGACAGCTTATGTTGTCCTAATCCTCTGTACCGGTTATTTAAATCACGTCTTCAAATATCCCGGGGTTTGGGGCAGAGCCCCATTTAAATAACAACCGCCGCAGGCGCTTCATTATAATAAATGGTGGAAGGAGTTTTATATTCCAGTGATTGATGCCATCGCCTGTAATTATAAAACTCAATATAGTTACAAATTGCTTTTTTTAAATCCTTTATTGTAGGGTAGTCGTTCAAGTAGAACTCTTCACGTTTAATATTGCGCCAAAAACGCTCTATATATACATTATCCAAACAGCGACCTTTTCCAGTCATGCTAATTTTTATTTTGTTATCATTCAAAAAATTAACCCAGTTATCGCTGGTAAATTGACAGCCTTGATCGCTATTGATGATCTCCGGTGTACCTGTTGCCAAACCTGATTTCAGTGCATCAATGCAAAACTCTGTCTCTAACGTGGTCGATATCTTCCAGCCAACCACATAACGACTGTAAACATCTATCAGTGCGACCAAGTATACAAAACCTGAGTCCATCCGCAAGTACGTGATATCAACCATCCAGGCTTGATTAGACCTCGTAATCGTTAGTTCCCTTAACAAATATGGGTGTACTTTGTGTAATTTATTCCGTCGGCTTGTGTTGGGGCCAGGGTAAATCGCCTGGATCCCACCTGACTGCATTAATCGCTGTATACGTTTACGATTGACGTTATAGCCTTTGGCTTGCAGCTCTTTGGTGATGCGGCGATATCCGTAGAAGGGATATCGCTCCCATATGTCACGAATTTCATTAAGCAGGCTAAGATCATCAACATCAGCCCCGCAAGCCTTGTAATAAATCGTGCTACGATTAACCTGCAATAACTCGCATTGCCGGCGCAAACTCAACCCATCCTGTGTGGCCTCTATCCATTTTAATCGTCTTGCTCGTGGAGTTTGCTCCAGCACTTTTTTAGGAAATCTCGCTCGACAGTTAATTTACCAATTTTTTCATAAAGCGTGCTCTGAGTGCGTTCATGCTCCGCTGTGATAGACGATGATTTATCTACTTTGTTAAATAGCTGTGAGCCTTGCTCTATTAACTGTTTTTTCCATGCATGTACTTGGCTTGGTGAAACTTCATACTTTTTGCATAGTTCACTTAAGGTCGTTTCACCCTTTACCGCCAAAAGCGCAATTTCAAACTTCGCCACTGATGACCACTTTTTATGCTTTGCCATTTTTACCTCCGATGGAGGCTATTATCTCTCAAATTTTTCGTTTTGCGTGGTCTAAATTATGGGGGTCATTATAATATCCAGAAGGCCTATAC